>JAISRW010000082.1 GCA_031273405.1 Treponema sp. | reverse complement strand
TCCGAAACCCCTACAGTATACCAAATACCCGCATGTTTTTATCATAGCTCCGTGGTTTGATTTCATTATGCCTTCTGTATAATACAGAACACTAGCAGCCTGTTGCTCTTGTAGGTTTTCATGGCTTTTTAGTTAAAAAAGCCATGAAAACCACGATAAATGGACATGCTTTCGGAGTTTGTAAGGTAAATCGAACCGAAGGTTCGCAACCGCCGATTAGGTGGTTTTTTGAGATTTTATGCGCGAAGCGCAACAAACTCCTAGGTTTTTTTGAGGCAATGCGAACTTGACAACGGGAAAACTTTGCGGGATACTTTCTGTATGTTCTTTTTATAGTTTTACATTTTTATATATGGAGGAATACTAATATGAAGAAAATTATGTTTGCTTTAGTGTCTTTGGCTGTGTTTTCCGCCGCCGTGTTTGCGGCCGGGGGCGGAGATTCCGGGGGGGCTAAATATCCCCAGAAATCTATTGCCATGATCTGCCCCTGGGCTGCGGGAGGCGGAACCGACGCGATCCTGCGTTCCCTGTCCGCCGCGGCGGAAAAACAGCTCGGGGTAGCCATCCCGGTGGAAAACAGGACCGGCGGCGCCGGCGCCATCGGCCACGCGGCCATCAAAAACGCCCGCCCCGACGGATATACCGTGGGGATGATCACTTTTGAAATCAATTCCCTCCCCCAGCAGGGGCTTATTGATTTTACTTATGCCGATTATGATCCCCTTATCCGGGTCAACGCCGATGCCGCGACCCTCACCGTAAAAGCCGACGCTCCCTATAATTCGGTCAAAGAATTTGTGGAGTACTGCAAGAATAACCCCGGAACGGTTTCCATCGGGAATTCAGCCCCCGGTTCCGTCTGGCATATCGGCGCGGGGCTTTTGGCGAACGAGACCGGCATTCAGGTAAAGCATATCGCCTTTGAGGGGGCCGCCCCGGCGGTTACCGCCCTTGCCGGCGGACACATTCAGGCCGTATCCGTGTCCCTGGCGGAAGTTAAGAGCCAGTTGGACGCGAGGAACGTGAAATGCCTGGGTATCATGGACACCAAGCGGAGTACGCTGTACCCGAACATCCCCACTTTTATCGATCAGGGTTACAATATCACCTACTACACCTGGAGGGGGCTGGCCCTGCCCAAAGGTGTGGACCCGGCGATCAGAAAGACTCTTGAAGACGCTTTTACGGCGGCCATGAAGGACCCCGATTTTCTGACCCAGGCAAAAAACCTCAACCTCGATCTGGCGTTCCTGCCTTCCGGGGAATTTTCCGCCTTCCTCAAGGAGAATTACAACGCGGTTACCAAAACCCTGCAAGAAACCCATTTGCTGGATGAATAGCCCCGGCTGAGAATTGTGCCAAGAATTCGCTCACCCGGGGAGGCGGAGCTCAACCTAGGTCTACGAACCTGCGGTTTTAAACCGAAGATCCGGCGGGGTATGGTTGTTCTCATGGTATTAAATTCGGGTAATACCCTTACGAATAAACACGGGTAGGAAAGAGGAAATCTGCCCGTGTTTTGCCGGAAAATACCGGTTACAGGACAGGTACGGAGGATTGTGTGAAAAAAGCAAATATTGTATCCGCGATCATCGGTATGGGATTCAGCGCTACGGCTTTTATCATGACCTTAAGTTTCAGGAAATTTAAAAATGTACCGGTGGGTCCTGAATTTTTCCCCCGCTACCTTGCCGCCGGTTTGTTTATTTGTTCCGCCGTTCTGCTCATCCAGGCGCTCCAGGCCAAATTCCGGAATGGTGCGGCCGCTCCTACTATCAGCCTCAAAGACAACGGTATGCGGCGGCTTCTTCTGGGAGTCGTCATCATTGTTGCCTATGCCCTGTGCTGGGAACTGCTGAGTTTTGTTATCGCCACCCCCTTCGCGTTGTTCGCCCTTATGTTCCTGCTCGGGCTGCGCAGGTACCGGGTTATGATACTTTTTTCCTGCGGGGCGACGATTGTAATATTCAGCGCCTTTAGATTCTTTTTGGGCATTGATATGCCCATGGGCCTGCTGGAAGGCCTTTTCTGACAGGGGGGGTTATGGATTTTGGATTTATTCTTGCCAGCATCAGCCCGGTTTTTGCCCCTTCAAATATTTTGTTTGTTTTTTTGGGAGCTGTCGGCGGTGTTCTAATCGGTTCTATTCCCGGACTCACTTCCACTATGGGAATTGCCCTGCTCATACCCTTCACCTACGGGATGTCGATAATTCCTTCTATCGGGACGCTCCTGGGGATTTTCTGCGGCGCCATGTACGGGGGTTCCATCGCGGCGATCCTGATAAAGACCCCCGGAACCCCCGCCGCCGCCGCGACGGTTTTGGACGGGTATCCCATGGGGCAAAAGGGCGAAGCCGGCAGGGCCCTTTCCATCGCTCTTTTCGCGTCCTTTGCGGGCGGTATGATCGGCGCGCTGGTCATGACTTTTTTAAGCCCTTTTATTTCCCGCATGGCGCTCAGATTCGGTCCGGCGGAATTTTTTACCCTGGCGGTTTTCGGTCTTTCGGTTATTATTTCGATATCCGGCAAGAGCCTTACCAAGGGGCTCATGAGCGCCTTTTTCGGACTCCTTATCGCTACGGTAGGGATGGACAAAACTTCGGCGTATCTGCGCTTTACCAGGCTGGAAGGTTTTTACGAAGGGATTCCTTTTATTCCCGGGCTTATCGGCTTATTTGCCCTTTCCGAGGTATATGGGAATATTGAAAATATTCTGAAAAGCACGAAGGTGACCGCGAAAATCAGCGGCGTTCTTCCTTCCTGGACCGACATCAAAACGATCGCCCGGTCCATGGTTACAGGCGGGCTTATCGGCACCTTTATCGGCGCCGTTCCCGGCGCGGGGGGCGATATCGCCGCCTTTGTCTCTTATTCGGAAGCGAAAAGGACGAGCAAACACCCGGAGAAATTCGGCACCGGGATTCCTGAAGGCGTCGCCGCCGCGGAATCCGCCAATAACGGCTGTACCGGCGGAGCAATGATCCCCATGCTTTCCCTGGGGGTTCCGGGGGATTCGAATACGGCGGTGCTGGTAGGCGCTTTTATCATGCAGGGGTTCCAGCCCGGTCCCATGATGTACGTCGAACATCTGGATATTGTGTACGCTGTTTTCGCGTCCATGATAGTCGCCAATATTGCCATGCTGGTTGTCGGCATGGGGGGAGTCAAGATATTTGCCAGGGTTATTTCCCTGGAGCGCAAGCTGCTTATCCCCGCTATCCTGGTGCTTTCCCTGGTCGGCTCCTACGCGATCAACCGGAACATGTTTGACGTATTTTTTGCCCTGGCCATGGGCGGCGTTGGTTACCTTTTGCAGAAATACGAATTTCCCCTGAGCCCGATACTTCTGGCTCTTATACTGGGGCCCATGAGCGAAAGCAACCTCCGCAGGTTTATGCAGATAGACGACGGCCGGTTCTGGAAGATTTTTACCAAGCCTATCTGTGTTATCTTTATCCTTCTCGCGGCGGGTTCTCTGGTTACGTCGGTGATAAACCAACGGAAAATCAATAAGCGCCTGAACGCCGCCCAGGACGCTTAAACGGCCTTGCTTCGTTTCAGGTAATCAGCCTGTTTACACTAAATGATCCGGTAAGGAATTTTAACCGCGAAGTCGAAGCAGAGGAGGAGAAGAGAGAACGATTCAGCCGCCTGCGGGGGGATAGCGCCGCCACTACCGTGGCGCAATCGGCGGAATGACTGAATAGTTACGGGATGAACTGGTTTCGTTGTTTTCTCTTCTTCGACGGCGAACCAAAGGTTCGAGGTGTGGTCCGGGGTTAAATTCTCTTCTGAAATATACAATACTGACTGCTTACCAGAAGGCCTATGAAAAACAAAGCTCCGTTAAAACCTCTGGATTTTGCTGTTTTGGCCCTTTCGCTGGCCCTGACCCTGTATTCCGGGCTTGCGGTATACTCAGGCGCCAAAACCGGGGCCAGGGTGATTGTCCGGGGTTCCGGCAGGACCTGGGTATTCCCCCTTAAGGCGGAGGAAAGGATCGCCGTGCCGGGGCCTCTGGGAGAGACCGTGGTTGAGCTCGGGGGCGGCCGGGCCCGCTTTCTTTCTTCCCCCTGCGTTAACCAAACCTGCGTAGCCGCCGGGCATATACGCCGCCCCGGGAACTGGACGGCCTGTTTGCCGAACAGGGTATTTCTTTTTATAGAAGGGAGGGAGGATGAAAACGGAACCATTGACGCCGCCGCTTGGTAGGGGCGGAACCATGCGCGGCAATTACCGGAAGACCATCGCCCTCCTCGGGGCGTTCTGCATGTTTCTCTCCACTGTCGAATATATGATCCCCAAGCCGCTGCCCTTTGTGCGCCTTGGGATCGCCAACCTCCCCCTCATCCTGGGCCTGGATATTTTGCCCTTTCGCCATTTTCTTGTCCTGGGAGGCATAAAAATATTGGGCCAAGCCCTCATCACGGGGAGCCTCTTTTCCTATGTCTTTCTTTTTTCCCTGGCGGGAACAGGGGCTTCCGCCCTGTCTATGTATTTTCTCCGCCGGCTCCTGGGGAGAACCCTGATAGGCTTTACCGGCCTCAGTGTTTTCGGGGCACTCCTGTCCAATACGGTCCAGCTTTTTTTGGCCCGCCTCTTCGTTTTCGGCCCCGCCGTCAGCTACGCCGCCCCGCCCATCCTCGCCGCGGGGCTAATCACCGGCGCGGCCCTGGGGATCTTCTGCGAGCGTTTCTGCGCTCGGTCCCGGTGGTACGGGGAACGGAGGAAAGCGTGAAAAGCGCCGGCCGGGAGAATTTCCGCGGCCTCCGCCGGGGGTGGTACGAGGGGCATTTCTCAGGCGGCGCCCTTTTCGCGGCGGGCCTCTGCGCCGCGCCGGCCCTGCTGTTTAACCCCAGCCTCCAGGGGAGGGCAATCCAGTTTCTGCTGTTCTGGGGCCTTGTCCTGCTGGCAGGAAAAAAGGCCAATCCCTTGGCGGCCCTTTTGGTCATTCTGGGTATTGTTTTTTTCAATCTCCTCTTCCCCTACGGAGAGGTTCTTTTTTCCCTTGGCCTGTTCAGGATTAGCTCCGGCGCCCTGCGGACAGGCCTGATCCGGGGAATAACCCTGGAGGGGCTTTTCATGCTGTCCAGGCTGACCATCAGACAGGATCTGCGCCTCCCCGGCGGCTTCGGAGAATTAATGGGCGAATCCTTTCGTATCCTTGGGCTGCTAACGGAAAGGAAAAACACCATCAGCGCAAAAAACCTGATCGCCGGTATCGACGAGATGATGCTGGAACTGAGCGCCCCGGACGCCGGAGGGGACGATCCGGCGGCTGACCGGGGCAGGGCGGAAGGGGCAAAACGTATGTTCTTTCCGGAATTTCTCATCCTCGCCGCCGCGGTTGCCTTAGCCTGGCTTCCCCGGCTCTTCTTTCGGGGCTAAAACCTGTCTTATTCGTGACCAAGGGTTTAACCTTCGCTTCGATGGTTCGATGTGCCCGCGAACCTTCGGTTTGTTGCACGTGGTGCATAAAACCTCAAAAACCGCTATCAGGCGGCGGCGAAGCTACGGTTCGATTTACCTTACAAACTTCGTATACCCATTAATCGTAGTTTCCGTGGTTTTTAGCCAACAAAGCCATGAAAACTTACAAATATAACAGGCTGCTGGTTTTTGGTCTGTATCCTGATGTATAATACAACCATGAGCGAGACGGAAATTACCCTCTATATATATGACGGTGGGGACGATTCCAATGAGGGGACTTTTGAAAAACCCCTCTGGAGCGTGGCGGCGGCGCTGGACCGGGTCCGGCGGAAGTCCTATGAAACAGCCTATTTCATCATTTCAGGTTCCCTTACCGAGCCCGCGGCCCGGAACGCGATGATCGATATTACGGGAAGAGAGTTGCCGCGTATTGTCCTGCAATCCAGGAGCCCCAAGAAGCCGGGGATACTCAACGCGAAGGGGCTGAACAAGCGGGTCATTTATATCGCCGACGGCAATACCCTCTCCATCGGGGACTATGTCATCATCCGTGGAGGCGCCCAGAGCGTCGGCGGATCCGGCGTCGCCGTTGAAGGGGGAACCCTGGTCATGACAGGCGGCGAAATATCCGGCAACGACAGCGGCGTTGGCATGGGCGGCGGCGTATATATAGGCAAGGACAGCGAATTCATCATGGAAGGCGGTTTGATTAGGGGGAACAAAACCAAAATGCACGGCGGCGGCGTATTCCCCGACAAAGGCGGCAAATTTACCATGCGCTCAGGCATTATTTCAGGTAACACGGCCTTTATTTCGGGGGGCGGCGTCTTTGCGGGGATAGATTCAGAATTCATAATGTCAGGCGGCGTCATCGAAGAAAACAAGGCCGGCGGAAGGGAGGCCATGCCCAGCGGACAGGGCGGCGGTGTCTTTGTCAGCCGGCGGGCCCGCTTCACCATGACAGAGGGCAAGATTCTCGAAAACCGCGCCATAACGGTTCAAGAAGAAGACAGAGCCGCCGGTTCCGGGGGAGGCGTGTTTATCGAAGAGAGCGGCGTCTTCAGCTTTGAAGGTGGAAGCATCACGAAAAACGGCGCGATGTGCTGGGGTGGCGGCGTATATACCAGCGGCGCTTTTTCCTGCGGGGACGGATGCCTCATCGGCGATAATATCGCCCGTTTGGGCGGAGGGGGCGTTCATGTATCCGGCAAGAATAGCGTTTTCACCATGAAAGGGGGATTGCTGCTGAATAATTTCACCGGCGGAATCGGCGGCGCGGTCAACACCGCAGAGGACGGCTCTTTTATTATGGAAAACGGGCTTGTAACAAAAAACAGAGCCGCGGAAATCGGAAACGCTTTTGCCGTAAACAGCGCCGTTACCGTATCCGGGGGAACCGTCATTGATAACAACGATCTTCCGATAGGGGAAAAAGAAAAAAACACGGCTCCTGGGGATATACCTTTGGGAAAAGCCGGTGCCGCCGTTGTCATAGAAGAAGACGGAACACTGACCCTCAAAGGCGGCGAAGTGGACGGTACAATCAGCATGCAAACCAAAGACCAGCTTGAGGATCTCAGGCAGGCAAAGACAGAGAGTGCCGAAGACGGCGCCGAATAACCTTAGGTGCCGGTATGCGGTCATGAATTGAACTGTGGATAAACCAAGGTATATGAGCCGGTTCCAAAACTCGGTTAGTTTTGGCCCTGCTCTTGGAAAAAGCGGTCTAATCGGACTAAAGTCCGGCCCGCTTTTTCTCCCAAATCTAAGGTTGCGGTTCCAAAATCTGACATTTTGGAACTGCCTCATATAAAAAAATTATGTATGTTCACCGCATATGCGGGTAACACTTTCCCTACGGGACGACCGCCGAGACGATATCCCCGAATTCGCCTTTGATCCCTTCGCGACTGATCTCCCAGCGGCCGGCCAGGTAGATGCGCTTGCCCCGGTCAAATTCCTCGAAGTTGAGGATGAGGGGGCTTTTGGTGTCAAAGGAGGACTGGGTGAACTCCGTTTTGATGTCCAGGGGGGGCTTGTCCAGGAAGGCCCAGCGTACCTCGATGCCGTGGACGTCGGCGGGTTTGCCCCGGCGGGCGCTGCCCTTATCCCGGTAGGCCACCAGGAGTTGCCGGGGGACCCCCGTACTGACGATGAGTTCCGGCACGGTGGTAGGCGGCGGGATTTCCGGGCGCCGGGGCTTTTTGTTGTGGAGCCCTGCTATCCGGTGTAGCCGGATAGCCGAAGGCTTTTGGGCAGGCCAGGGTCTCCGCCGGGGTGTGGGGCTTGAGGACCATGGCGTAGGCCGTGTACCAGCCGGCATAGGAATTGTTGAGGAGGATTACTTCCGCCGGGGGGATATGGGTCCACGCGGGGGTCGCGCCGGAAGTTTTCTGGGTTACGTACTGGGAGAGGTGCTTGAACCAGTTGTTGAATTCCGCGTCGGGCCGGGGTATGTAATCACCGTGCATGGGATACTCCTTTATGGTTTGTCCGGCGGTTTATCCGGGTATCGCGGATCGCAATCCGGGCCGCGGGGAAGTGGATCCGGCTCAGGGAGGTCCCTGTCCGGGCCATGGGGATACTTGTCCGCGGTGTGCGGATAGTTGTCCGGGCCGTCGGGATAGTTGTCCGGGCCATTCGGACATTTGTCCGGGCCGTCGGGATAGTTGTCCGGGCCATTCGGACATTTGTCCGGGCCGTTCGGATAGTTGTCCGGGTTGCCCGGATAGTTGTCCGGAGCGTCCGGATGATTGTCCGGGGTATGAACCCCGTCTGCGGATTAAAGGTTGTTTTCATACGGTAACTCCCCGCCGCCCCTCCCGGAGGCGGCTTGCGCTTTATGATTATCCCTTGCGGGACTAACGCCTTGACGGAGGTTTCCGCGCTGAGGGCGGAGTATGTTGACCGGTTTTCGCTTTCCGGCATTTTGGACATGGTTCGGGCCTTTAAGGGTATGGATAGAGAGGGGGATAGCCCGGATAAAGAGAGAAACAGACGCCGGGGTCTGTTTTGGGTAAATTTTTTTAGATGACGGTGAGTTTATATGAGAGAGAGAGAGAGAGAGAGAG
>JAISRW010000070.1 GCA_031273405.1 Treponema sp. | reverse complement strand
CGGGCCCCATAGGCATAGGGATCATCCACGGCCTCAAGAGCCGGGGCGCCAAGGTCATCGTCATGGACATCAACGAAAAGCGCCTCGCCTATGCCAGGGACACGGCCAGGGCCGACTATCTCATCAATTCCCGGGACGCCGACCCGGACAAGGCCCTGGCCGACATTACCGGCGGCGAATTAGCCCCCCTGGTTATGGACGCCACAGGGAACGCCCCCCAGATGATGAAGGCTTTTAATTATGCCTCCTCAGGCGGAACGATAGTGTTCGTGGGCTTTTCCCGTGCCGACATACGTTTCGCCAACCCCCTCTTTCACAGCAAGGAGATTACCCTCATGGCGAGCCGGAACGCCACCAAGGAAGATTTTTCCAACGTTATCGCCGGCATAGCAAGCGGCAAAGTTGACACCACGGGTTTTGTCACCCACAAGGCGGGCATGGAGGAGGCCATTACCCAATTCCCCTCATGGCTCAAGAGCGAAACCGGCTGCATCAAGGCGGTGGTCGAGATAGCTTCCCGGTAGATTGAATTAAGAGGTTAACCCCGGCTTCGATGGGGACGGCCTCCAACCCCGAGCGGTTAACCCGAAATTCGGCCTCATTGCCAAGCCCTCAGGTATATTGCTTCAGGGAAACATCGTTTCTCGATTCAAAGATCCGGTCGATAAATTTTTTGTCCAGCGCCGTAAAAGCATAGCCTTTGTGGTAGATGAGCACATCCTTGTACCGGTTATTGGGAAAATAACATTTCCGCTGGGTAAGTTCATGGCGCTTGAGCAGCTTGTCCGGTATGGGGGATACCCACATATAGGTGGTCGGCAGGCTGGAGAGGAGGTCAAACTGGTTGCACCGTTCGTAGAGGTATATCCGTTTTTTGGGTATTGCCTCAGGCGACGGATACCGCAGTTCCGCCGCGTTAAGGTAGGGAACCACCGTATCGCCGTGAATGATCTCTATATAGGATTTCAGTTTGCAAAATTCTATTTTGTCATCCTGGGCCAAAGCGTGGTTCTTCGACATAAGGACCAGATATTCAAATTCCCATATCTGATCGTAACTGAGCTCCTTATCCACAAGGTAATCAACATAATAATTTTCGTACATGGTCTGATACCGGATTATCCCTAAATTAAATTTATTGTCCATCACGTTATTAACGGTAGAAATAGCGTTGGTTTCCTGTACGCTGATATTGATTTCTTTCTCAAAATCCAGTTCCCCGGCGAATTTGGTAAATCCCGCGGCAATATAACTGCCCCTGGGTATGGATATGCTGAAGCTTTGGCGCTCAGGATTCTCCGCGTCCGTGAGCTTATGGATCTGTTCCATCTCGTCAAGAATCTTCCGCGCATAGGCCAGGAACTCAAAGCCTTTCCGGGTGGGAATAACCCCCTTGGAGTTCCGCTCAAATATGGTGAATCCCACCGTATCCTCAAGTTCCTTGATCGCCTTGCTCAAATTGGGCTGGGCCATATAGAGGTTTTCCGCCGCCTTGGTAATGGAGCGGGTTCGTTCGATTTCGATGGCGTATTTGAAAAAGAGCATATTCACGGCTGTTGTCCTATTGGTTAATATATATCGATATATATTTATCGATATATTATCATATGAACGCTATGCCTTTTTGTCAAGACGGACGGCGCATTGCCTCCTCATCATACTTTCTGAATCACCGCCTATTTATGAATAAAATGAACATCCGCCGGACTCAAAAAGCTTGCATATTCTCGAATTCAATGTCAAACTAGTTATTATAAGGCACATCGAATACTATAAATCTGATTAGGAGGTCTTTATGAAGCGTCTTATAACCGTAACCCTTTTTCTGCTCCTCGCCGCCGGTGCGGCTATGGCCCAAAACACCCTTTCGGCCTACACTACCCTGGAGGAACCGCTGGCCAAGGCTCTTTTTGAGCAATTCCAGAAGGAAACAGGCATAACGGTTAATTTTGTCCGCCTTTCCGGCGGCGAAGCGGTGGCCCGGATGGAGGCTGAAGCCGCCAATCCCCAGGCCAGCATCTGGGTGGGCGGCGTTGGCCTGGACCATATTACGGCCAAGTCAAAAAACCTTACCATTCCGTACCGATCCCGGTCCGCGTCCAATACCAGGGCGGAATTCAAGGATCCCCAGGATTACTGGATAGGGCTTTACGTCGGCCCCCTCACCTTTGTCACCAACATAGACAGGGCCAAGGCCCTGGGGCTGACCCCTCCCAAAAGCTGGGCGGATCTTTTAAAACCCGAGTACAAGGGCTATATCCGCATGGCCAATCCCAATATCTCGGGAACCGCCTACAATGTAATCACTACGATACGGACCCTGAACAACAAAAACGAGGACGCCGCCTTTGACTACCTTAAAAAGCTGGACGCCAACATCGATCAGTACGCCCGTTCCGGTTCCGCCCCGGGCAAAAGCGTGGCTACCGGGGAGATCCCCATAGCCCTCGGTTATGCCCACGACCAGGTAAAGCTTAAGGCCGAAGGGGCCAATGTGGAAATCTACGCCCCTACCGAGGGCACCGGCTACGAGCTGGCTTCTATGTCCCTCATCCGGGGCGGCAAAGACCAGATCAACGCCCGGCGGCTCTACGACTGGATACTCTCGTCCAAAGACGCCCAAAAGCTCTTTACCGAATGGTATCTTGTGCTGGTCGCCAACGGAGCCGAGAAGCATCCTCTGGCCCTTTCCCTGGATCAGATCAGGGTAGTGAACCAGGACATGGCATGGGACGGAGACGCGGCCAACAAAAAGCGGCTTTTGGACCGGTGGACCTCGGAAATCGAATCGAAAAGATAGCGAAGGATTTTAAAAAAGGGGGGCTGACGGATGATCAACAAGAAGGGCTTTATAAAACTTCTTGCCGCGTCTTTGATTTTCGCGGCCCTGGACATCTGGATCTACAGCTCCCTTTTAGGATCTTACCGGGCATACCACGAGGCTAACAGCATGAAGGAAGTTAGCCTCTATGCCCGGACAGTTCCCGAAGACCCTGCCTATTTTGACGCCTGGATTGCCGGGCTTCCCGAAGTAATCGAGGGCGGCAGGGCGATGATCCTGGGAGTGGATGAAAACTTTGCGTTCTACCCCAGGGCCGGAGATCCCGCGGCCGAGGCGATCTGGGAGTCCCATAAAGACAGCGAAGAATTTCAAAAAGGTATGGAGAGCGTCTACTATCTCCTCCCCTATAAGGTATCGTTTGCTGTTAATTCCATGCGGGTCTACCTTCTCCCCATCCTTGATGAGTCGGGCTACGATATTACCGGGGCGGTTCTCATGGCTGTCCCGGCCGAAGGCGCCCTGGCCTTTGAGCGGCTCCTGAGGAACCTTTCTGCCCTGGCCTGGCTTATCTTTACCGTGCTCTTCGCGGCAGCCGTACTGGCACGGGACCCCATCACCGGTTATGCGGTGATCTTCCTTTTTGCGGCGGCTCTGGCCTTTGTAGCTTATCCGCTTTTTGAGTCCTTTAGGCTTACCTTTATCGAAGACGGCAGGCTTTCCTTTAACATATGGAAAGAAACATTCAGCCCCCGGTATTTGTCGCCCCTCTGGGGGTCCATACGCCTGGGGATGGTGACCGCCTCGGTTTCCACCCTGATAGGTTTCGCCTTTGCCTTCCTTACCGAGCGCACCGGCGTAAAGCGAAAGAAGCTTATCGGGACCCTGGCGACCATGCCGGTTATTTCGCCCCCCTTTTCCCTCACCCTTTCTATCATTCTGCTTTTCGGGAACAACGGCCTCATTACCAACCAGCTTTTGGGGCTCAAGAATTTCTCGGTCTACGGCCTGGGCGGGCTGGTGCTGGTACAGACCATAGGCATGTTTCCCATCGCCTATATGACCCTGTCCAGCGTTCTCAAATCCATCGATTCCACCGTGGAAGACGCCGCCCTGGATCTCCGGGCTTCAAGGCTCAGGACCTTCCTCACCATAACGCTGCCCCTGTCTTTGCCCGGCCTTCTTTCGGCCTGGCTTCTGGTGTTTACCAACTCTCTGGCCGATTTCGCCAACCCCCTGCTTCTGGCGGGCTCCTACCGGGTGCTTTCGGTGGAGGCCTATATCGAAGTGACCGGGCGGAGCAACCTGGGGGGCGGCGCGGCTCTTTCGCTGATGCTCCTGATGCCCACCCTCACCGCCTTTTTTATACAGCGCTACTGGGTGAACAAAAAAAGCGTGGTCACCGTTACCGGCAAGCCGTCGACGCGGCTGGCGGAACTGGCCACGAAGCCTGTACGGATAGCCCTGACGGTTTTTGTGAGCCTCTGCCTTGTCTTTATCACGGCTCTTTACGGCACCATAGTCGCGGGTTGTTTTGTGAAGAACTGGGGCATAGACTATTCCTTTACCCTTTTGAACATAGGGGAAGCCCTGTCCCGGGGCTGGCAGTCCATCGCCAACACCGTTACCCTGGCGGCGGCGGCCGCGCCCGTCGCGGGCATCGTCGCCATGGCGGCGGCTCTTATCGTGGTGCGCCGGAGCTTCTTCGGCAAGCGGGTCCTGGAAGTGCTGCTCATGACGCCCTTCGCGGTGCCGGGCACCCTTCTGGGTATTTCGTATATCCTGGCGTTCAACAAGCCGCCCCTGCTCCTGGTGGGGACCGCGGCGATTATCGTCATAAATTACGTCATCAGGGAACTGCCGGTAGGGCTCGAAACCGGGGCGGCAAGCCTCCGACAGATCGATCCCGCCATCGAGGAGGCCGCCCAGGATCTGGGGGCCGATATGTCCAAGGTTTTTACGTCGGTGGTGCTTCCCCTGATACGGCCCAGCTTCCTCACCGCCATGTCCTACACCTTCGTCCGGTCCATGACCGCCGTCAGCGCGGTCATCTTCCTGATTTCCGCCCGCTGGTATCACCTCACGGTGCAGATTTATAACTTTTCCGAAAATCTCCGCTTCGGCCTGGCCAGCGTCCTTTCTACGGTGCTGATCATTATCGTGCTGGGCGTCTTCGGCCTGATGAATCTTTTGGTTCGAGACCGGGGTCTAACCGAAAAAAGCATCATTCGTTAGGAGCTGAATATGAGCAAGAAGAACAGCGTGTCCGTCACCCTGGAAGGCGTAACCAAGGTTTTTAAAAACACCGGGCAGAGCCGCCGTCCCGATGTGATCGCGGTCCACGAATCCAGCTTTGTGGTGGAGCCCGGGGAACTGGTCACCCTTCTGGGGCCTTCGGGCTGCGGCAAGACCACCACCCTGCGCATGATCGCCGGCTTTGATCTGCCCAGTTCCGGCAAGATCCTCATCGGTTCCGAAGACGTCACCCTGCTGCCCCCCAACGCCAGAGACACCGCGACGGTCTTTCAGAGCTACGGCCTTTTCCCGCATTTGTCGGTAAGCGAAAACGTGGCCTACGGCCTCAAACTGAGGAAAATGTCTAAAAGCGGCATCGAAGAAAAGGTGAAAGAATTTCTGGACATGGTGGGCCTGGCCAGCCTTTACGACCGGCCGCCGGGGCAGCTTTCGGGGGGGCAGCAGCAGCGGGTGGCCCTGGCCCGGAGCCTCATTGTGGAGCCCTCGGTTCTTCTTTTGGACGAGCCGCTCTCCAACCTGGACGCCCTTTTCAGGGAGCAGATGAGGGTGGAGATCCGCCGCATACAAAAAAGCCTGGGGATTACCGCGGTCTATGTGACCCACGACCGGGTGGAGGCCATGAGCCTCTCGGACCGGGTTATCGTCATGCGGGACGGGGAAATCAAGCAGATGGGTACGCCCCAGGAGATCTACGAAGATCCCGACACCATGTTTGTGGCGGGATTTGTGGGAAAGGCCGCCTTCTTCCCGGTGGAACCGGTGAAAAAGAATCCCGCCGGCTCCTGGAAATGCAGGCTGGGGAATAAAACCCTTGACGCCGCCCGTTTTGCCAGTGACATAGAGGCCGGCTCAAAGGCGGTGATCATGGCCCGGCCCGAATCCCTCAGGCTGGTTGAAAAGGGCCGGGGCGCGGTGGAAGGAACCGTCAGGATGAATGTGTACCTTGGCCACAGCATTGAGACCTATGTGGACACCCCCAACGGCGAGGTCCTTATCCAGGTTGACGATCCCTCTTCCAAGAAAATATTCCCCGAAGGCGCCCCTGTTTCCATAGACTTTAATCCCCAAAGGATCAGGCTCTTAAAGTCCGAAGAAAATCCCAAAGGCCCCTGAAAGTCCCCCCCCCTACCGCTCAGCGGATTTAACCACAGACCGCACAGCGAACCGCGAACCTTCGGTTCGATGGTTCGATGGTTCGACTTCACGGAAAAAGAGAGACTTGCGAACCGCAGGTTCGAGCTTGCCCCGAGGTATGTTGATTTTTTGGCTGTTTCCCGAAAAAACCGCGTAAAAAGTAAAGCAAAACCGCCCCTCCGACCCGTATAGAGGGTGGAGGATTTTTATGCGTACTATTCAATTCGCGCCCGACGACGACATTATCGAAATCTGCCGAGATAATGTCTTCAAAGCTATTTTCACCAGGGATACCCCCCTCTCACAGGGCGCCCTCAAGCGCCTCATCTCCGCCTACATCGGCCGGAAGGTGGAAACCGCCGCCGTTATCGCCAACGAGCCGGCGGCCCTGGACATCAGAGACCGGCAGATCCGTTACGACATCCGGGTAAAGCTTGACCAGGGTGAACTGGCTAACGTAGAGATGACCCTCTTCCCCCGGAACTTCGAACCCCTCAGGCTTGAGTATTACATCGCCCGGCTCTTTTCCGGCCAGGAGATCCGGGGCACGGACAAGGGCTTTGGGGACTTGGCCGATACCTACCAGATAGCGCTGATCGGCTCAAAGCGGATATATCGGGATGATGCGCTGGTACATCATTTTGAGTACTA
>JAISRW010000023.1 GCA_031273405.1 Treponema sp. | reverse complement strand
GTACCATGGAACAGTTTCATAGCGAACTGAAGACGGACATGAATCTTGAACGGTTTCCCTCCGGAAAATACGGGGCCAATCAAATCATACTGCTTATCGGGATGTGCGCGTACAATGCGTTGCGCGCCATTGGCCAGGCGCTCCTTAACGAGCAAGACCTGCTTCCCGTAAAGGTAAAGCCGGGGACGGTACGGAAACGGCTCATTCATGTGATCCGTTATATTATACAGATAGCAGGGAAGCTGGTCCGTCATTCGGGAAGGCTGGTATTCAGGATATACGACGGCAACGAATGGCTGCCGGTATTCAGGAAACTCCATAGGGCCTTTCAGGAATTATAGTAAAAAAACCGCGTATGTCTTTGTTCACGGGACAGGTGTCTTTACGCAAGGAGCATAAAGCCTTTATTCCGGTGAAAACCGTCCGTCCATCCGAAAACAATCTCAAAAACCAACAATCTATCCAGGCTCATCTATACGCATCAACGACAAATTGCAAGTAACCGGCAAATCCTTTAAATAGCCAGTCATTTTGTACGGATTCAGGTTTTATCATAATCAACCACGGCTATCTTTCCTTCCTGCGGCGTCTTTGCGGTTTTATCCGCAGACCGCGCGGCCTGGGGTCAATTTGCTCCCTGTTTCGGCGGCTTCGGGGCAAAGGCCCTCCGCTTCCCGCTGACTTCGTCGATGCGTATCTTCCACACGGCGGCGGCATCCAGGAACTTGCGGATCTCTTCGCCAAAGGCCGCCATGTTTGCCGGGGTATAGCGTTCGCAAATCAGCCTCAAGGCACGGATTCTTTCTTCCCTGTCCGTTACTTCTTCGGCGCTTCCAAAGACAGAGGCCGACTCATAGACAACGGTGAAATGATCCGGCGGCAGATAGGTATCCCCCACGCAGGAAAGGCATACCCGGTTTTGGCGCCTGAGGTTATCGATCTTGCGGCCTTCCCGGGCGCTGTGAAAATAAAGCCATTCCCCGTCCCTGGCGATGGACAGGGGCACGCAGTAAGGGGTCCCGTCGGGATTCACCGTAGCCATAACGGCGAACCGGCATTTGTCGATCACCGCCTCGGCAAAGTCTCTCGGCATCTCCCTGTCTTTCCTCCGCATGGGCCTCATATCTCCTCCTTGGTTTCTTCCTTCTTACTGAACGCTTACCGAACGCTTGCTTAACGGACGCTGGTACTATAGCATAGGCCGGTCAAATAGAATATATTGTAAAAGGGGGATTACATGATACGCCCGGTGAAGGCTGGCGACGCTGTTTCGATAGCCACTATCTACAATTATTATATTAAAAATACCGTTATCACTTTTGAGGAAATTCCCGTCTCCATCAACGAGATAGGGAAGCGAATCAGGGAAATCGGCGCCAAATATCCCTGGCTGGTATGGGAAGAATCGGGCGCTGTAACCGGTTATGCCTACGCGGACGCCTGGAAGGAAAGGTCCGCCTACCGCCGCGCGGCGGAGCTGTCGATTTACATTAAGCCCGATTTCCAGGGGAAAGGCATAGGCCGGGCGCTTTTTAGCCGGGTTTTGGAGGAAGTCCGCAAAACCGGTATCCACGCCCTTGTTTCGGGGATCACCCTCCCCAACGAGGCGAGCGTAGCCCTGCACGAAAAATTCGGCTTTAAAAACATCGCCTGCTTTAATGAGATTGGTTTTAAATCGGGCAAATGGCTGGACGTGGGATACTGGGAACTGATATTGCCGCCGGACGGAACGGAGGCCCCGGATTGACGCCCGAAACCGCCCTGTGGACCGCCTTCCTGTCGATTCTGCCCATATCGGAACTTCGGGGGGCCATTCCCTTTGCCGTTGCCCGGGACATGCCCTGGTATTTCGCCTATCCCTTTGCCGCAGGCTTTAACGCCCTGGTGGCGCCCCTCTGCTGGCTCTTCCTTTCCAGCCTGCATAGGGTCTTCCTCAGACTTGCCAAAAGGCCCTTCTTCGGCTGGTATAAAAATTTTTTTGAAGGCTTTGTGGAACGATCCAGGCTAAAGCTCCATAAGAACCTTGAAAGATGGGGCTGGCTGGGCCTGGCCTTCTTTGTGGCCGTTCCCCTCCCCATTACCGGGGCCTGGACAGGAACCCTGGGCGCTTGGGTTCTCGGGCTTTCCAGGAAGCGGACCCTGGCGGCGGTGATTGTCGGGGTCACCGCCTCCGGCGCGGTTGTTACTGCGGTAACCGTCCTGGGGATTAGCGCATTGGGTCTTTTTACCAAGAATATTGCGCCTTAACGGGCCGCCCGCGCCGTTTGCGTTTGTTGAATTTTATCGCCAATAGGTTTATCATCTTAACTCAATACGGAGGCTTTCCCATCGAACCGGAGGTTCGCGCCAACCGAGTTTTGGGAAAAACTCTACGGACAGGAGGATTTATGGATAAGGTCAAAACCGGTATCATCGGCATCGGGAACATGGGGTCCTCCCATGCGAAGGCTATCATCGGGGGCGCCATACCCCAACTGGAGTTGACGGCCGTAGCGGACGAGAGCCCCGAGAGGCGGCAATGGGCGGCGGAGAATCTGGGGGGCGTTACGGTCTATGCCGGAGCCGATGAACTCATAGCCGGCAGGCTCTGCGACGCGGTCATCATCGCCTCCCCCCACTACCAGCA
>JAISRW010000192.1 GCA_031273405.1 Treponema sp. | reverse complement strand
GGGTTCTCTCGGTCTTCAATATGGTTTCCAGTATCATGATGCCTGCGGGAATGGTGCTGTTCGGCCCTCTTGCCGATGTTGTCTCCATTGATTCAATTCTTATAGTAACCGGTGCGATCATCGTTGTATTGAGCATTCCCTTTATCGCGAGTAAAACATTGCGGGAAGCGGGGAGAAGTCATTTATAACGGAAGCCTTCGATTAATAGGAGCCTTCGATTGACAGGAAAATTTCGATTGACAGAAAAAAATATAAAAGGCTATACTTTTTTGATAAGCGGCTTTGCCAAAACCGTGCGCTTCCAGCGCACTGTCAATTAGTTTTGGGAAAAGCTCATAATTGAACCAATTTCAAAGGGAACAGGTGAAAAAGCTATTAATGGGGAATGAGGCCATAGCCCTGGGGGCGATACGCGCCGGGGTCAAGGTTGTCACGGGTTATCCGGGGACGCCTTCCACGGAGATCCTCGAAACCGTCGCCCGGGAGGCTGCCGTCGCCGGCAGCAGGGCTTCTCAAATTTATGTTGAATGGTCGGTGAACGAGAAATCGGCCCTTGAGGTTGGGGCCGGGGCCGCCGTTGCCGGGGTCAGGGTTTTGGTCACCATGAAGCAGGTCGGCCTCAACGTGGCCTCGGACCCCCTGATGAGCCTCAATTACCTGGGCGTTTCCGGCGGCCTGGTCCTGGCGGCGGCCGATGACCCCGGGCCCATTTCTTCCCAGACCGAGCAGGATACCCGCCGCTTCGGCCTCTACGCGAAAGTCGCCGTGTTCGATCCGTCTACGCCGGAGGAAGCCTACGCCATGACCGCCGCCGCCTTTGACTGGTCCGAAAAGTACGGCCGCCCGGTGATCCTCAGGCCTACCACTAGGGTCTGCCACAGCTACGCCTCGGTGGAGTTGTTGCCCGATCCTGAGCCCAAGCTTCCGCACAAGCTTGAGGGAGAGAAGGCCGGCGGTCTGTCCGCGGGTTTTGACCGTTCCGGCAGCCGCTGGGTGATATTCCCGAGCCTGACCTTCAGGAACCACAAGCAGATTGAAGAGGATCTGGTAAAAATGGCGGATGAATTTTCCGTATATGAGGGGAACCGCCTCTTTGCCGGGGGGCAGGGCCGGCCCGTTCTGGGCATAGCGGCAGGCGGGGTGAGTTACACCTACGCTATGGAGGCCCTGTCTTCCGCCCCCGCCGAAAACGCCGGTCCCTACAAATTCCTCAAGGCCGGGACCTTCCCCTTTCCCCGGAAGCTGGCCCTTGAATTCCTCGACGGCCTGGAGGAGGTCCTGGTTCTTGAAGAGCTGGACCCGGTGATCGAGGATGAACTGGTCCGGCTCTGCGGCCTCCTCCATCTCAGGGTGCGTGTCCGGGGCAAGCGCTCAGGGGACATGCCCAACGCGGGGGAGCTTTCGCCGGCCCTGGCTGCGGAGAAGATCGCCGCCTTCCTGGGCTCCCCCGGCGGTGTTCCCGAGGTCGGTGGCGCTCCGCCGCTTGCGCCGGCCCTGCCGGTTCGGCCTCCGGTGCTTTGCGCCGGCTGTCCCCACCGGGGGAGCTTCTTCGCGGTAAAGGAGGGGGTCCGCAAATACGGCCGGGGCAGGAAGGCGGTTTTTTCAGGCGACATAGGCTGTTATACCCTGGGCAACGCCCCGCCTCTGGATATGGTCGATACCTGCCTCTGCATGGGCGCCGGAATCACCATGGCCCAGGGTATCAACCGGGCGGAGGGGGAGACCCTCAACGTTGCCTTTATCGGAGATTCCACTTTTTTTCATACTGGCATACCCGGAATCGTCAACGCCGTGTACAACAAGGCGGATATTATCGTGGTGATCCTGGATAACCACACCACCGCCATGACCGGGAACCAGAGCCATCCGGGGACGGGAAAGACGGCCCGGGGGGAGGCGGCGGAAAGGATCAGCATCCCGGCGGTGGTCTCCGCCCTGGGGGTTAAAAAAATGGTCAGGGCCAATCCCTTCGATCTTAAAGCTTCGGAGGCGGCGGTCAAAGAGGTTCTCGATCAAACCGGGGTCAGGGTTATCGTTTTTGAAGGCCCCTGCATAGCCCTTGTTTCCGGTAAAGGCAGCTTCGCCGTCGATCCCTCCAAATGCACCGGATGCATGGTCTGCGTAAAAAAGCTCGGCTGTCCGGCAATTTCCTTCGATACGGCTGAAGGGGAGGGCGGGGCGCTTATCGATCCGCTGCTTTGCACAGGCTGCGGAATCTGCGGGGAACTTTGCGCCTTTGCCGCCATCGCCGCTTCCTCTGCCGGGGGGGAATCATGATCGTCAACTGCCTTATCACCGGCGTCGGGGGCCAGGGGACGGTCCTCACGTCCCGGCTCATAGGGGGGGCCGCCATTGCCGCGGGGCTTGATGTCCGGGGCTCCGAAACCATCGGCATGGCCCAGCGGGGGGGCAGCGTGGTAAGCCATATCCGCATGGGGAAGGATATCTATTCCCCCCTCATACCCCCCGGAAGGGCGGATCTTGTCATCGCTTTTGAAGCCGCCGAAGCCGTAAGGGTACTTCCCTTCCTTTCTCCTTCGGGCAGGATGCTGGTCCTTGACCGGGCCGTCATGCCGGTGACCGCTTCTTTGAGGGGCGAAAAATATACGGCCCAGGAGATGACGGATTTCCTCAAAAGCGCCCTGGCCCGGGCGGCTGAAAGGCTGACAGTGGTTGACGGCAGCGAACTCCTCCTGAAATGCGGAAGCCCCAGAGTTATCAATACGGCCCTTTTGGGAATAGGCTTGACAAAAAATTATTTTCCTTTTACCAGAGACGATATGCTCCTTGCCCTCAAGGATCGCATTCCCCCGAAATACCTGGACCTGAATATCCGGGCCCTGACGAATCCCGATTAATGGGCATGCTTTCGGAGTTTGTAAGCTAAATCGAACCGAAGGTCCGCAACCGCCTCATCGGCGGTTTTTTGAGATTATATACGCGAAGCCCCACAGGCTCCCAGTATATCCCCCAGGACCTGATCCATGGTAAAAATGCCGGAGCGTTTTTGGGCGGCCAGCCATTCGGCGGCGACCAGGGCGCCGGCGGCGAAACCTTCGCGGTTCCGGGCGGTGTGGGTGATCTCGATGGTGTCCGCCGGGGAGTCGAAGAAGAGGCTGTGAACCCCCGGCACGGCCCCGGCGCGGATGCTGGCGAAGTGGAGCTCGTCCCCGGCGGGGGGGCGGTCCAATTTGTCGTAGACCGCTTTGGTTTTCCGCTTCATTTGGCCGAGGACCTGTTCCACCAGGGTCCTGGCGGTTCCGGAAGGGCTGTCGGCCTTTTTATTGTGGTGGCTTTCGTACCCCCCCACGTCGTATTCCGGAAAGTGATCCGCCAGGGCGGCGGCGTAGGCGGCGACGCGGTAGAAGAGGTTCACCCCTAGGGAAAAATTGGACGCCCAGAGCAGGGCGGAACCGGCGCTTTCCACCGCCGCGCCGATTTCGGGGAGCCTCCCGTACCAGCCGGTGGTTCCGGTGACTACCGGGATCTTTTGCCCCGCCAGGAAAAGAATATTGACCGGCGCCGTGTCGGGCCGGGTAAATTCGAGGGCCACATCCGCGTCCTTTAAGCCCTTCCCCGGCCCGGCCCCGAGGGCCTCTTCCAGGGAAGGGTAGACGGGGAAGGAAAGCGCCGTTTTTACCACAGGGTCCACCGCGGCGATCACCGAGTGCCCCCGTTCCAGAGCCTTGGCTTCGAGGATTTTCCCCATCTTGCCGT
>JAISRW010000229.1 GCA_031273405.1 Treponema sp. | reverse complement strand
GAGGCGGACTTTCAGGGGACGGGGCCTTCGGCCCGGCCCGGGGGCAGCCCATCGTATTCTCTGTGCCCTCGGGGAATTTCGGGAACCTCACCGCGGGGCTCTATGCCATGAAAATGGGGGCCCCCATCAGATCCTTTATCGCCGCCACCAATATCAACAAAACCGTCCCGGATTACCTCGAAAGCGGGAACTACGAAACCAGGCTTTCCCAAGCCACCCTGTCCAACGCTATGGATGTGGGTGCACCCAGCAATTTTGAGCGCATGGCCGCTCATTTTTCCTGGGAGGAAATGCGCCGCCTCATCACGGGCGCCTTTGTCACCGACGAGGAAACCCGCCAAACCATAGCGTCGGTACACGGCGCCCACGGCTACTTCCTTGACCCCCACAGCGCCGTGGGCTGGCGGGCAGCGGACAAACTGGCCGGGAGGCTGGGAAGCGGGCCCCTGGTGGTGCTCTCCACCGCCCATCCAGCCAAGTTTGCCGAAACCGTGGAGCCCCTGACCGGCCCCGTCCCGGTTCCGGCTTCCCTCAAAAAGGCCATGGAACGGACCGTGGAAAAACGCGATATTCCGGCGGAACTTTCCGCCTTAAAGGATCTCTTATGAAACAATGTCCCTGCGGCTCAGGCATGGCATATTCCGAATGCTGCGAGCCCTATATCACCGGAGCCAAAGACGCCCCCACCGCCGAAGCCCTCATGCGCAGCCGCTACAGCGCTTACGCTGAACATGCCGTTGACTACATCGTGGAGACCTGCGACAGGGAAGGCAGAGACGCTATCGACGTCAGGCAGACCCGAAACTGGAGCGAACGCTCCAAGTGGCTGGGCCTTAAAATCCTGGATGTGGACAAGGGCGGCGGAGAAGACTCTGAAGGAACCGTGGAATTTGAAGCCGCCTACGAACAGAACGGACTCAAGGACATACACCATGAACGGGCCCAGTTTAAAAAGAAAGAAGGCAAATGGTTTTACCAGGAAGGGAACATCGTGCCCAAGACCGTGGTCCGCTCGGGCCCCAAGGTAGGCCGCAACGATCCCTGCCCCTGCGGGTCCGGAAAGAAATACAAGCACTGCCACGGGCGCTAAGCGGCAATTCCGAGCAAAAAGTCCGTGTGGTCGAACCATCAAATCGAAGGTTCGCGGTTCGCACTAACCGAGTTTTGGGAAAAGCGCTTGGTACTTGTTTTTTTCAGATTTATATCCTACAATTTGAATAGGATAAATAACAATGAATGAGTCTCAATCCCCATGCAGCCGCCAGGTCCCCCGGGGTCTTTCAAAGGATACCGTTTTAGCCAGGGGGGCTGCTTTTTTTGAACCTGTCACGGGGGCAATCAGTACGCCGATTTACCAAAGCGCCACCTTCCGGCACCCGGCCCTGGGAAGCTCCACGGGCTTTGATTATTCCCGGGCGGTCAATCCCACCAGAAGCGAACTGGAAAAGGCCCTGGCTCTGGCGGAACACGGCAAATACGGCCTGGCCTTTGCTACCGGCATGGGGGCTATTTCGGCAATTATCAAGCTTTACTCCCCGGGGGATCATATCATCGTTTCGGAAGATCTCTACGGCGGTACCTACAGGCTCTTTAGCCGGTATTACGCCGGATACGGCTTTTCCTTCTCCTGGACAGATACAAGCGATCTGAAAAAAATTGAAGACGCCCTCAGGCCCGAAACACAGGCTGTTTTTATCGAAACCCCGTCAAACCCCATGATGAAGGTAAGCGGCATTGCCGCCTGCGCCGATCTGATTCACCGCTGGGGAGGGGATTTGATCGTGGACAATACCTTCCTTTCGCCCTGGTTTCAAAACCCACTGGATTTGGGGGCCGATTTTGTCATCCACAGCGGGACCAAATACCTGGGCGGCCACAACGATACCCTTTCGGGTTTTATCGTTCATTCCCTGGAAGACAGGGAAGAACCTCTTCGGGAAGTCCAAAAAAGCGAAGGGGCCTCCCTTGCGCCTTTTGATTCCTGGTTGATCCTCCGGGGGCTCAAAACCCTCCATCTGAGGATGGAACGGCACGAAAAAAACGCCCTCCGTATCGCCCATTGGCTGAGGGAGCAGGACTGTGTAGAGAAGGTCTTTTTTACCGGCTTTGAGGATCACCCCCAGTATGCCCTCAGCCGTTCCCAGGCCCGGGGATTCGGGGGGATGATTTCTTTCTATTTGAAAAACCCGGCCTATGTGCCGGTACTGCTCGAAAGTCTCTCGCTCATCCTGTTTGCCGAAAGCCTGGGAGGGGTCGAGTCCCTCATCACCTTCCCCCTGATCCAGACCCATTCAACCATTCCTGAAGCCATGCGGCTTTCGGCCGGGGTAAACGACCGGCTTATGCGGCTCTCGGTAGGAATCGAGAACGCGGACGATCTTATCGCCGATTTGGACGCGGCGTTTAAACAATGTCAAAAGAAGGTAGGATCATGAGAATCTCCACCAAAGGCCGTTATTCCCTGGAAGCCCTCCTTTATTTGGCGCTCCTCCCGAAGGGGAGATATGTGAGCACCAGGGAAATCGCTCAAGACACAAATCTCTCCGACGGTTATCTGGAGCAGCTCTTTATCCCCTTAAGAAAAGCCGGAATAGTAAAGGGAATACGGGGCCCCCAGGGAGGCTATCTCCCCGGAAAGGCCCTGAATAAGATCAAGGTGGGGGACATACTCCGGGCGGCAGAAGGCGCCTTGGAGCCTGTGGACTGCGTAAAAAGCAAACACTGCCCCATGTCCGCCGATTGCGCCAGCAGGCATACCTGGGCGGCATTATACCGCGCGATAAACGAGTGCGTGGATTCCATTACTCTGGCGGATCTGGCGGCCGCTTACGATGCCCTGGATAGACAGGAGTACGCTATATGAAAATCTCAACCCGGGGGCGCTACGGCATACGTCTGCTGATAGATCTGGCGGAAAACATAGGGGAATCCCACGTTTCTCTGGCCAGCGTGGCGGAAAGGCAAAATATTTCCATCCGTTACCTGGAACAGGTGGCGGTGATTCTCCGCCGTTCGGGATTTATCCGCTCTGTCAAAGGGGCCTCAGGCGGCTATACCCTGGCAAAGTATCCTCAGGATATCAGCATCGGAGACGCCCTCAGGGTTCTGGAAGGGGATATGCTGGTGGTGGACCCTCCCCTGCCGGGAGTAAAGGAGAACAAGCTGGAGCGCTGCATACGGATCACGGTATTTGACAGGCTGGATGAGCGCGTCGCCAATGTAATCGATCACGAGACCCTGGCATCCCTGGTAGGAACCATAGATCCCGACGAATCCTACATGTACTTTATCTGACGGATTTTAGATCCGACGGATCGAAACCGCAAAAGCCGCCGCAGGCCGCGGGTCTGACGAGCCATCAAACCAAAGGTTTGTGGCTTGCGGTTCGACATGCCGCCGGGGTTAGATTCCTTTAAAACCGGGGCATTCCCCAAAATTCGCTTAGTTTTGAGCCTGTCCCAAAACTAATTAACTGTGCGCGAAAAGCGCACGGTTTTGGGAAAGCCTCTTTTGATAAAGAGCCTCACCGCTATTGTCATTTTTTTCGCTTAGGTGCATTATTTTATCATGCTGAAACCTATAGCCAAATTAATAGTCGCCCTGAACGGTAATCTCAGAAGGGGGCAGATCGCGGCGGGGTTTTCCTGGGGAGTCCTTCTGGGACTTGTGCCGGCAGGAAACTTCTTTTGGATCCTTCTCTTTGTGGTTTCATTCTTTTTTAGACACCACCACGCCTCCAAGGCTCTGGTCCTTGTGATCATCAAGCTTCTGGCGGGTTTTGTTGACCCCCTTGTGGATGCCCTGGGCTGGGAAATTCTCCATATCGAGGGTCTGCAGCCTTTGTTTACTTCCCTTTACAACATGCCCTTTGTCCCCTTGACGCGGTTCAACAACACCCTGGTGGCAGGCGGCCTTGTAGGAGGGCTGGCACTCTGGCTCCCGGTTTTCTTTTTGATTTTCACCCTTGTTCCGCTTTACCGGAACAAGGCGGCGCCTAAAATCAGGAACAGCAGGCTGATGATAGCCGTTAAAAGAGCGCCCCTGATTTCGGCGCTTTCCAAAGCGGTCTCCACCGCCGCGGGCAACAGCGGTACAGTCGGTTAACGGAGGAACAATGGCAAAAGAAGAGGAATCGGCGAAAGAAAAAAGAGCCGGGCCCGAAAAGACGCCCAAGCCGGTAAAAATAAAAAAGGCCCCGTGGTTCTACAAAAAAACCTTGACCGAAAAGAAACTGACGGACAAATATTTAAGACCCATCGAACAAAAGGCGGACAGGGATTTTATCCGTTCCTGTTACGAAGAGAGGGAAGGGCTTTACTATATTCGCGGCAATCTGGACGAAAAGGAAGTCAGGCGGCTCAAAGCCCTGCAAAAAGATATAAAGACCAACCGGAAAAGCGCGGTCAACTTTCTGCCTCTGGGAGTTGCGGCGGCGGTTGCCGCGGCGCTGGTTATCTTCTTCGCTTTCTTTGCGGACCCCCTGCTGGAAAAGGCCCTTGAAACCGGTCTGGAGGCTGTTTTTGACGCCCGGGTAGACGCGGATAACTTCAGGCTGAGGCTTATCAAATTTGAGGTGACCATGGACGGCCTCGCCATCGCCGACCGCGACAGCCCCATGAAAAACCTTTTCCAGTTCAGCCGCATGGCCATACGCCTTAAACCCCAGGCGGTGCTGAGGGGAAAAGTCTATATCGAGGAGATCCGGGCCGACGCCATACGGTTCGGGACCGACCGTACCGTGTCCGGGGCGCTGCCGGATAAGCCGCCCAAGGAGAAGCCGGTTAAAGCAAGAGCGGATACCCCTCCCCTAGTGGACCTCCGCAATTTTGACGCCATGGCCCTGCTGGACCGGGAATTTGACAAGCTGCAAACCCTCAGGATCTACGATGATGCCATAGGTGTCTATGATAGGGCGGTGGAAAAATGGACGGGCCAGGTCGAAGGGGCGCGGAGCAAAGCCGGCGAGCTCAGTGCCCAGGCCCGGCCTCTGCTGGCCCTGAATATCAACGATTACAGAAGCCTGGATCGGGAAACCATCGAAAAAGCGAGAGCAACTATTGAACAGATCACCGTCCTGGTTCATTCCGTGGAGGAAGCCGCGGATCAGGTGAACGACATGATTTCGGGGATACAGGCCGATATAGATACCGCTTCCGGCCTGGTGAGGGATGCGGGGAACGCCGTCAGCGGCGATTTGGCTCACCTCAGATCCTACCTGGATCTGGGGAGTGGCGCCGCCATGGAGGTATTGGAGCCGGTTATCCGGGAGGTGCTTTCGGACTCGGCTGAAACCTACCTTGATTTGGGGCTTCGGGCTTTGGAGATCCTGGAAAAAGTCAAGGCCATGCAGGCCCGGCAGCCCAAGTCCGCCCCGGCCCCTGAAGAACAAGCGGTTAAGTTTGCCGGCCGGGACGTAGTGTTTCCAACCAGATCCTATCCCGGCTTTTACCTGGGAACTCTGGCCGCCGATGTTTTAACCCCCGGCGACTGGCACTGGGGCTTTGACCTGGAAGGGGTAAGTTCCGACCCGGATCTGTCGGCCAGGCCCACGACTCTCAAGCTTGCCCTGGAAGAAGCCGGCGGCGGCCTCCGGAGGGCCGTGGCGTTCAACGGCCTCGCCGACTTTCGTTCCAATGCCCAAGAGCGGTTTAACGCTGAATTTAACGGAAGCGGCTTTCCGGTCAGCCTGGGTGCCCAACTCAGCAAGATCGGGATAGGGTCTTACAGCGGCGACGCAAGCTTCGGTCTCGCGGCCGCCGGTTTCACCGACGGCGGCTTTACAGGGGGCGGCACTATTTCCCTAGCCGGCTCCCGGCTCCACGATCCCTCCAATACCCTGGCCCAGGCGATAAGCGAGGCTGTGGCGGAAGTCCGCTCTCTGGATCTGGGCATTGAATATGAACATTCCGCTTCAGAATCGGATCGTTTTTCCCTCACCACCAATATAGGCAGCCTGGTGGCCGATGCCATGAAGCAGGCGGCCGCCCAGTATATCCGCCGGGCCGAGGAAGAGATTGAGAAAGCCCTGAGAGCAAAGATAAACCGGTACATCGACGGCCGTTTTGTGAGCAGGCAGGAACTGGACCTGGTCTTTCAGGCGGTCCGGGGAGACAAGTCGGCTTTAGACGGGCTTAAAAACAGCCTCAGCGAAAAAGGGAACGCTTTCCGGCGCCAGATTGAAGACGCCGCCGCACAAGTCCTGGAGGATGTCAAAAAACAGGCTGAAGAAGAGGCCAGAGAAACGGCACGGGATCTCCTTGAAGGCAAAACTCCCAGCATCCCCAGTCTGCCGAACTTTCCCGGCAGTCCTTTCAGGTAGCTTGGGACACTTGCGGCGAAGGTCGAAGAAGAATTTTAACCACATCGAAGGAGACGGAGAATCTAAAAAGAATCTTCGCGGGGTTTCAATTTTCCGGTTTTTTCTATATAATTACTCTGATATGTTCGAAGATCTGAGGAATCCGGGGGAGCCCAGGATGGAAAACCCCCTTATTGTTCAAAGCGACAGGACCCTGCTTTTGGATGTACACGCTCCCCTGGCCGAGGAAGCCAGGGCGGCTATATTGCCTTTCGCGGATTTGGAAAAGTCGCCTGAACATATACACACCTACCGCATTACGCCCCTCTCCCTCTGGAACGCCGCCGGCGCCGGTCTGTCTCCCCAGGATGTGACCGCCGCCATCGGCAAATACTCTCGTTACCAGGTTCCTTCGGGGGTTACCGAGGGTTTTGCCGATACCATGGCCCGGTACGGGAAGATCCGGATCTCCCAGTCCTCCGGCCGGGACGAACTTTTGCTCACGGCGGCGGACGAGGCGATAGAGAAAGAAATCGGCGCCGCGAAAATCCTCGACAAGTACCTGGTAAAAAATCCCCAGGGCTTTACCCTCAAGCTTACCGACCGGGGGAGCGTCAAGCGGGAACTTATACGCCTGGGCTGGCCGGTACAGGACGACGCGCCCCTGGCGGAGGGTGAAAGGCTGGAGATAAACCTGCGGAAGTTCAATTCCTCGGGCGGGCCCTTTGCCCCCAGGGATTATCAGATCGAGGCCGCCGGGGCCGTGCTGGGATCGGGAGGGCCCGGAGCGGGTTACGGCGTGGTGGTCCTGCCCTGCGGTTCGGGCAAGACCGTGGTGGGCATGACCTTTATGTCCTATCTAAAGACCAATACCCTCATCCTGACCACCAATGTGGCCGCGGTTCATCAGTGGATAGAAGAACTCCTGGATAAAACGGAACTAAGCCCCGAGCAGATCGCCGAGTATACCGGCGATTCCAAGTCGGTGGCGCCGGTGACGGTGGCGACCTACCAGGTCATCACCTGGAGGCCCGACAAGGCTGCCGATTTCCCCCACTTCAAGCTGTTCCGGGAACGGGCCTGGGGGCTCATCATCTACGACGAGGTTCACCTCCTGCCGGCGCCGGTGTTCAGGGTTACGGCGGAACTTCAGGCGGTGCGCCGTCTGGGGCTCACCGCCACCCTGGTCCGGGAGGACGGGGCGGAGGATGCGGTGTTCAGCCTGGTGGGGCCCAAGCGTTACGACGTGCCCTGGAAGGATCTGGAGGGGAAGGGTTGGATAGCCGAAGCCTTCTGTACCGAAATACGCCTGGATCTGCCGGAAAAGCTTAAGATCCCCTATGCCGTGGCAAGCCCCCGGGAGAAGTATCGGATCGCCAGCGAAAACCCCCTCAAGGAGGAAGCGGCGCGGCAGCTCATCGAAAACCACCAGGAGGATCAAATCCTGGTTATAGGCCAATACCTGAGCCAGCTTGAATCCATGGCGAAGCTTCTCAAGGTCCCCCTCATTACGGGGAAGACCCCCAATGCCGAAAGGGAGAGGATCTACGGGGCTTTTAAGCGGGGCGAGCTCAGGGTAATCGTGGTGAGCCGGGTGGCCAATTTCGCTATTGATCTGCCCGACGCTTCCATGGCGATTCAGGTATCGGGGTCCTTCGGTTCCCGGCAGGAAGAGGCCCAGAGGCTGGGGCGTATTTTGAGACCCAAGGCCAAGGGGCAGGACGGGTCCGGGGGGCGTAATTCCTGGTTTTATACCCTGGTATCCCGCTCTACGGTTGAAGAGGATTTTGCCGCAAACCGCCAGCAGTTTTTGGCCGAACAGGGATACAAGTATTCCATCCAGCATTGGACAGCCGAAGAATTCTCGTCAAGGCCAAAGGCCTTGCCGCCGGTGATTCCCGAAAGCGCCTCCGGGGGGAACCCCTCATGAAAAACGCCCCTTCCCCCTGGGGCTTCCGTTCGGTTGAGGAATGGAAGTCGGCCCTCATGATCCTCCCGGACTTAAATTTCCTCCAGCTTATGCGGAGCGTTTTTGGCAACATCAAAACCCCCTTTAACAAGCAGCGGCTCCTGAGCGATCTGTTTGTCCTCCTTTCCAGGGAAGAGATCCGCGGGACCATTGCCGCCTACCTGGACGAGCAGGATCACCGCCTCATCGCCGCCGTTGCCCTGCTCAAGGAACCCGCGCCGGAGGAACTGGCGAGCTTCTTTTTCGGGGAGCTTGGTTATGGGGAACTCCACGCCCTGCTGGTGAATCTTGAGGAGAGGCTCATCATCTACAGGCTGGGTGACGACATGAGGCTGGCCCTGAATCCGGTTCTGGAGCCGATTCTTGCTCCCCTCATCGCCGGCCGGGCCATCCTCTTTCCTTCTTACCCGGCCCCGGCGGAAGAAACCTCCGTTCCCCCGCCCCGAAAGGGTGAAAAAGGGCCGGCCCCCGCCTTTATCCGGGACGGGCGGTTTTTGGCGTCTTTGTTTGCCTTTATTTCCGGGGAGGACGAATTTTTCAGGGCCCAGGGGGAAATACGCCGGAAGATCCTGGATGAGGGGAAGCGTCTTTTTCCGGGCTTCGATTTGGAACTGGCTGTGGGGGCTCTCAGGGAGCTCGGGCTTTTTAAGGATGAAGGCGAGAGGTTCCTGAGCGACGACAGGAGGATCGGGGATTTTTCCGCTTTGTCCGTCCGGGAGCGCCGCGAGTACTGGGCGGCGGGGGTTTTCCTTTGCCTCCACGGGACCGAAACCCTCCTGAGCGGCCTGAACCGCGGCAGGGTCTGGGAGGCCGCCTGGTTTATTCACCGCTTCTGCCTTCTCCTGGACCCCCGGCGCCGTTATCCCCGGATCACCCTGCGGCGTTTCGCGGAGCTTTTGGGAAAAGGGGACAGCGGCCCTCTTGGGGATTTCAGGGTTCGTGACAAGAGGGGCAAAATCCCCTTTGAGGATCTGCTGGATACCCTGGTGAGGACCGCCATCCTTGAGGAGGAAGGGGAGTTTTGGAAAACCGGCCCCTTTTTTATTCCGCCCCAATCTCCGTCCCCGGAGACCAGGCCGGTATCGGAATCGGAGCCGGAACAGCCTGTCATAGCCATGGATACGGCCCTCTCGTTTATTGTTTACCCTGAAATTTCCTTTGCCGACGCCCTGGCCCTCTCCCGGTTCTGCTCGCTCAAACCCGGTCGGCAGGGAACCGCCGTTTGTTTCGAGCTTACCCGGTCTTCGGCGGTTCGGGGTTTTGACCGGGGCCTGGGTTCGGAGTATATGCTGGAATTGCTGGGCCGCCTTTCGGGAGGCCGTCTTGACGGGAGCCTCGGCTGGACGCTGAAAGACTGGGAAAAACGCTACACGGCGGTCTCCCTCCATCAGGGGCTGGTCCTCACCCTGGCGGAAGACATGCGCTACCTGGCCGAGGCGGAACCGGTAGCTTCCCTTATAGTCAGAACCCTGGGGCCGGGGATCTATCTGCTTGCTCAGGCCGGGCGCTCCGAGGCCGCGGCGGCTTTGAGAAAGGCCGGGATTGACATCATTGCCCAGCCTCCTTTGGGAAGGGAATCCTCCTCCCTCCGTCCGGGGAACTGGGAAGGGGCCGCTTTTTTTTCACCCTTAAAAGACAGCCCTTTAAAAGAACAGGCTTCCCCTTCCCGCCGAATCTTCGGCTCCATTCCCGCCGAATCGTCCGCTTCTGGTGAATCGTCCGCTTCTGGTGAATCGGGCCCTTTTGGCGATGCCGGTTCCATCAAGGAAAAGTTCCGCAGAGTCCTCGACGGTATGAAGCTTTCCAAGCCCGAGAGGGACGAGCTTGGCGCCAGGATAGAGCGGCGTCTTGTGTTAAGCGAAGCCCAGCTTGAGGGGACGACGATCAAGTATGAGAAGCTGGAAGCCAGGGGCCTTGACTATGTGGGCAAGGCCGCCATCGCCAAACAGGCCATAGCCTCAGGTTCCCTGTTGGAAGTTTCCTGGACTGAACCGGGAGGCGGGACCAACCGCGTCACCGGGATTCCCCTGGTCCTGGAAAAAAAGGATGGCGAAAGCGTCCTGGTTCTAAAATCCCCCGGAGAAGCCGGGGAAAAAGAGATCTCCGTGTTTCTGGCGAAAATTTCCCTGATGCGGCGGATCAAACAATCAATTTTTGAAACCTAAGGAGTTGAACATGCCTTTATTACCATTTTCGAACCAACAGCATGAAATAAGCCAAGCCAAGCTTGCGGTGCTTATTGACGCCGACAATACCCAGCCCGCGATTATCGAAGGCCTCCTCAACGAGGTGGCCAAATACGGTGTCGCCAGCGTCAAGCGTATATACGGCGACTGGACCAGTAACAATCTCCGTTCATGGAAGGACAGGTTGCTGGAATACGCCATTCAGCCCATCCAGCAGTTTTCTTATACCACGGGAAAGAACGCCACCGACAGCGCCATGATCATCGATGCTATGGATCTTCTGTACAGCGAAAAGCTGGACGGTTTCTGCGTTGTATCAAGCGATTCCGACTTTACCCGTCTCGCCGCCCGGCTCCGGGAAAGCGGCCGCACGGTTTACGGCTTTGGGGAAAAGAAAACCCCCCGGGCCTTCGTGTCGGTGTGCGATAAATTTATCTATACCGAAATTTTGAAGGACAGCCAGTCCGAGGAGGAGGCCGAAGAGGACGAAACCCGGCACGCTTCAAAACCCAGAAAGGAATTCAAGGTTGACCGGAAGCTTCTCAATCTCCTGCGGGACGCGGTGGACGATCTGACCGATGAATCGGGCTGGGCTTACTTGGGCGGCGTCGGGCAGAAGATCAACAACCGTTCCAGCGAGTTTGATCCCCGGAACTACGGCTTTAAGAAACTGGGCGATCTGTTCAGGGCCATCCCCCAGTTCGAGACCGAGGAGAGGCCCCAGGAGAACGGCTCCGGCCGCCAGGTATATATACGCTGGAAACGCCGGCCCCGAGCGTAACCGCATCGAACCTTTGGTTCGACCACACGGACAAGGGGACAAACAGCAAGGAGCAGGGGAAGGATCGCCGGCGCCGGGCATCTTTGCGTTACCACGGCAGTACGGCCGAATTCCTTCATCAGCCAGGTTTTTCCCACCTGTCTGGTGCCCGGAGTATCAGGGGTTTGTGATCCCTGCGGTTTTCCAGCTTTGCAAATCTTCGATTAGCCGCCGATACAATGAATAAGCTCCTGTCTGAAGTATAGGGACGGTTTACATTTTGCCAAAAGACTTTTTGATGAATATTACATTTTTACAAAT
>JAISRW010000106.1 GCA_031273405.1 Treponema sp. | reverse complement strand
CTGAGACCGATATCATCAGAGACCTTCGCAACAGGGATGTTATACTTGTCGAGAAGATCTTTGAGTACGGTTCCAGGTACGAGAACTGTAGCTTTAGCCATAGGAAACTCCTGTGATATATGATAATTAAAAGGTATACTCATTGAAAAAAAAAATCCAGCCCCCTGGACAAAAAAGAGTATATATTTTGACATATTTTTGCATTTTCGCAGAGTTAAAAGCCCGAAAAGAAAGACTGGACAACTCTTCCGTTCCTGGTGTACCGTAGCTACCGGAGGAAAACGATGAACCAAAACATTTTTTCATGCCGCATCGGCTCTTTTGAGGTTTTTATGCTGGTTGAACACCAGGGGCCCGGAAACCCCGGCATACTGCTGGACGCCGATCCGGCTCTGGTCAAACGGTATATCCCCACAGGAACCTACAATTCCGGCGTAAATGCCTTTCTGCTTCGGGATGGAAAGCGGATCATTCTTTTTGACACGGGATTCGGCGGCCAGGCCATGGAAAGCATGAAGGGTCTGAATGTTTTGCCGAAAGATATAACCGCGGTGCTGATTACCCATCTCCACGGGGATCATTATTCGGGCCTTGAAAAGGACGGAAAAGCCTTTTTTCCCGCCGCCGATGTGCTGGTGGCGGAAAAAGAGCGGGATTTTTGGGTAAACACCGATACTGCTTCCCGGGGGGGACCGGGTAAAAGCGCCGCCGATGTTCTTGCGCCCTACGGAAACCGGGTAAAAACCTTCAGCCCCGGCACACTGGCGCAGCCTGAAACACTGTTTCCCGGAGTGGGCGCCGTCGCCGCCTGCGGGCACACGCCGGGGCACACGGCCTTTCTCATCGAATCGGGGGATGAAAAACTGCTTATCACCGGAGATATGATCCATGTGGGGGATGTTCAATTCCCCGCGCCGGATATTTCCGTGTCCTTCGATACCGATCCTGCGGCGGCCCGCTCCTCCCGCAGGGAATTACTCGCGTGGGCCGCTGCCGGCGGTGCAGCCATTGGAGGAATGCACCTCGCCTTTCCCGCGGTAGGCAGGGTCAAAGCTGAAGACGGAGGCTACGCTTTCCTTCCCGCACACTGATCCGGCGCTGTTATTCGCGGGGGGCAGCAGGACTGTCCTGCGGACTTGACAAATTTGCCCCCCCATGCCATTGTGGAAGACGCATCATCAAAAAAAAATAACGCCCTGAGACTGAAAGGAGGTAGAAAATGACGGCCCTTGTGGTGGTTTTCGCGTAAAACCGCATATTACAGCAGGACAGCCCGCCGCTGCGGGCGGATCCGTACACCTTCTCTGCCGGACGCGACTGTTTTAGGTCGAAAGTCAGGAAATTTTATGCCCTGCGAGTCTTCGCGCAAGGGATAGAAGCGGAAATCCTTATCTGCCCTTCGGGGCTGATAATATTGAAGCGTATAGCCCGGTCCCCGGCGCAGGAACCCGCTTGCGCGGGTTCCTGCGCCGGGGATGCGCCCGTATCATAAAACGCTGCACCCGGCTCCAATTACGCGAATATGCGGTTCATTTCTCAAATTTTGCACAAAAGCGAAACCATTGTGGAGGAATCGTATGTTCTATCTGCGCGATAAAAAGGAATGGCATAAATCCCTCACGCGCTCCCCCAGAAGCAAAAAGGGGGATCGCCAGGGTGAATGAAAAAACAACGCCGCTTATAGCGGTCAAAGATCTGACCAAAACCTATAAACGCTTTGAGAAGGAACCGGGGCTGCGGGGCAGCATCAAAAGCCTCTTTAACCGGAAATTTATCACCAAAACCGCCGTGGACGCCTTTGACCTGGAGGTAAGCCGGGGAGAGTTTGTGGGGCTTATCGGGCCCAACGGCGCGGGGAAAACCACCCTGGTCAAGATGCTCACCGGCATCATAGCCCCCAGTTCCGGCAGCATCTCTGTTCTGGGCTACTATCCCAACAAGCTGGAAAATGCCTTCAAGCGGCAATACGCCGTGGTGATGGGCCAGAAGAGCCAGCTTTTTTTTGAACTCTCCCCGGCGGATACCTTTATGCTCTTCAGGGAACTCTACGCCATTCCGGAGGCCGCATACAAGCGTAATGTGGCCTACTTCACGGAGCTTTTCGGGGTGCGGGAGCTGCTCGACGTGCAGGTCAGGACCCTGTCCCTGGGGGAACGGATGAAGATGGAGCTGATCACCGCCCTGCTCCACGATCCGCCGGTTTTGTTTCTGGACGAACCCACCATAGGCCTGGACGCCGTGGCTCAGCGGCAGATCCGCGTCTTTTTGCGGGAGGTTAACCGCGAGAAGAACACCACCATCATCCTCACCTCCCATTATATGGAAGATGTACGCAGCCTCTGTCCCCGGAGCGTGGTGATCAAGGGCGGGAAAAAATGTTACGACGGGAGTACGGAAGAACTCTTCGCCGCGTGGCAGATTCACAAAAAAGTTACCCTTCTCTTTGAGGAGGAAACCGAATTCAGCGCTCCGGCGGGGGCGGTTTTACTGGAACGGAGCCCCCTCAAGGCGGTTTTTATGATCCCCAAGGGGGAAAGCGGCCCGGTCCTTGCCCTTATTATGGAAAATTACGCTGTCATGGATATTACCGTCGAGGAAGAAGACATAGGCGGCGTGGTGGAACGGATCTACACCCAAAACCGGGCCGGGGAAAACGGGGGAACGCCATGAAAAAGTATTTTGAAATGGCGAAAATTCTCTTCAAGGTACAGATAGCGTACCGTTTTGACGTGGCCATGACCGCCCTGGCAACCGTGGGGCGGGTCCTTTTTGCGTGGATACTCTGGGGGGCGGTTTTTTCAGGCCGGGAGCGGGTAGGCGGTTTTACCTACCAAACCATGCTGGCCTATTACCTGGCAAGTTCCTTCCTCACTTCCCTGGATATGTCCGCCGGACTGAGCAGCGAAATAGCGGAACGGATACGGAACGGAACCTTTTCAAAATTTATGGTTATCCCCGCGGGAACCCAGCGCTGCTTCATGTCTCAGAACTTCGGAGCCGCGCTTTATTATGCCGTTTTCAGCCTCCTCGCCGCCGCAGCCTGCGCCGTCATCTTCCGGGTGGAGTTTGTGTTTTCAGGAAACCTGACACGGATGGCCGCCGCCCTCCTCATGGAGATCCTGGGGCTTGTCTTTATGGCGAGTTACCAGTACTTCATCGGCATCCTGGCCTTCAAGTTTCAGGATATAGGCTTTTTCCTCCATGTTCAGGGAAGCCTCCTCGCCTTCGCCACCGGCACAATGGCGCCCCTTTCCCTGCTCCCCCCGGGGGTAACGGGGATACTGCGGCGGCTGCCCTTTTATTATGTTACCTATCTGCCCGCCATGCTCCTCACCGGGCAGAACGGCGGGGAGGCGCTGCCGGGACTTATCACCATTGCCGCGTGGACAACGGGGATGCTGCTTGTAAGCCGAGCCGCATACCGGCATCTGCGCGTACACTACGACGGGGTGGGTATATGATACGGAATCTGAAATTCATCGTTTTATTGATCAAGCTGCGGCTCTCCCGCATGATGGTTTTCCGCCTGAGTTTTTTCGGCGCCTTTTTCGCCGACGCGACCCTGTTTGCCGTCCAGATCCTGACCTTCAGCGCCATCTATTCCCAGGTTGATTCCATAGGCGGCTGGACAAGGGGGCAGATGCTGATCTTCATCGGCACCTTTTCGATGATCGACGCCCTCAACATGGTGATCTATTTCTTCGGCATCCTCGCTATCCCCGGAAAAATACGGGAGGGGGGCCTGGATCTCTACCTGACCAAGCCGGTAAGCCCCCTTTTGCGCCTGACCTTTGAGAGTGTCGACCCCGGTTCCCTTCCGCTCATCGTCCTGAGCGCCGGGATCATCGCCTACGGAGTCGCGGCGGAGGGGATAAGCCTTACGCCCCTTCCGGCGCTGGCCTACGGCGCCCTTGTTCTGCTCATGACCCTCCTCATGTACGATATGGAGCTTATCCTGCGGACGATCCCCTTCTTTGTGATTTCCGCGAACGCCATTGAACGGCTTGAGGGAGAAATGCTCACCCTTAATTTCAGGATTCCGGGGGTATTCTACAAGGGTGCGTTCAGGGTTCTTTTCTGGTATGTCCTGCCCTACGGCATCATGGCCACTGTTCCCACCCAGTTCCTGACCGGCGCCCTGACCGTGCCGGGGCTGCTGCGCTCGACTGCAACGGCGGTCTTTTTTACGGTCTTCGCCCTCCGGTTCTGGCGCCTGGGGCTCAAACACTACAAGAGCCCCGGCAGTTGAAACAGGCGGCCTGGGACGGGAGAAGGACGGGGGGCGTTGCGGGGCTCCCCATGCGCGTTTACTTACCCAAGAAGAATAACCACAGACCCCCGCACGGACGGATAGAGAGAACAACGATAAAATAGCGTTTCCATCTATCTTTTCTCTATTTTTCTCACAAACAGA
>JAISRW010000047.1 GCA_031273405.1 Treponema sp. | reverse complement strand
ATCAAGAGACGAGTTTTAGTCGTAAACTTTAGATTGCTTTAGCAAAAGGACATTTTAGGGGGCTTTAGCCCCAATGCGGCTTTCAGCCGCTAAAAAACCCACCGCCTTTAGGCGGTGGTCGTTTATAACTATATCAGTCATAGCGCGATTTCAGAACTTTTCTTGTTCGCCCGTGCTTGAGGACCCCGCAGGGTCCTTTGCAAAGAGGGCTACAGCCCCCCCTCGCTTCGATCGGTCCTCATGGTATGCTATCGGCATGACGGCTATTCGTGCCGCTGAATGTGCGCATCCTTAGGGCCGGCTCCGGCGGGAGAGACACGGCTGTAGTACGCGCAGGGGGCGAAGAGACGTTACGCGAACTACGGCGTCCGCCCGTTGAATTCTTTGCCCCATCCGGCTAAAATCTGATACATGAATGTAAGCATTGCCTGCATAGGAAGCGGGAACATGGGGAGCGCCCTCATGAGGGGCGCCGCAAAAACGGTGGGAGCGGAAAACATCGGTTTTGCCGACATCGATTATTCCAGGGCCGAAAGCGCCGCCGGGGCTTTGGGAGGGAAGGTTTACTCTTCCAATATCGAAGCTGTGGAGAACAGCGATTTTGTCTTCCTGGCGGTGAAGCCCCAGATCCTGAAAAACCTGCTGGAAGAGATTGCCCCGGCGGTCCAAAAGAGAGCGGCGGCGGACCGGGCACCGGTTTTGATTTCCATGGCCGCGGGCTGGACTATCGCGAAAGTGCAGGCGGTTCTTGCCGGAGACAAGCCGGTTTCAGCCAAGGCGGCGGAACATTCGGCGCTGGTCTCCCCGCCGCCGGTGGTGCGCATCATGCCCAACACGCCGGCCCTCGTTTCCCGGGGCGTCATTGTCATGGCTTCTTCCCGGCAGGTGCCGGCCGGGAAAGCGGCGGAACTGGAAAAGATCCTCGCCGCCGCCGGCATGGTAGACAGGCTGGAGGAGAGCTATCTTGACGCGGTGACCGGCCTTTCGGGGTCCGGCCCGGCTTTTGTGTATCTTTTTATCGAAGCCCTGGCTGACGGTGGCGTCAAAGCGGGCCTGCCCAGGGACAAGGCCCTCCGCTATGCTGCGGGAACGGTCCTGGGTTCGGCCGCCATGGTTCTGGAAACCGGCAGGCATCCGGGAGAACTTAAGGATATGGTTGCCTCTCCCGGCGGAACCACCATTGCCGGCATCGGGGCCCTTGAAAACGGCTGCTTCCGGGGCGCCGTCATGAACGCCGTAGAAGCCGCCTGGAAACGCGCCGCTGAATTAGGCTAGGAGCCGGTTGCGTCTGTAGTCCTGACTATTCTGATATCCCTCTGGGGGAAGGGAATAGTAAGGCCGGCGGCTTCTATGTTCTCCTTGATGTTCCGCATCTGGTCCCAATACACGCTCCAATACACATCGGCATGGGTCCAGGCCCGGAGCATGATACTGACCCCCGAATCGGCCATGGACTGGACCATGATCTGGGGCGGAGGGTTTGGAAGAAAGCGTTTTTCCCCGGCGGCTATTTCCTTCAGGACACCGAAGGCGGTATCTATGGAGTCGGAATAGGCAATCATCACGGAAAGATCCATGCGCCGCCGGTTGTTGCGGGTATAGTTTTTCATCGGAACGCCCCAGAGGCTGGCGTTGGGGGCGGAAATATAGATCCCGTCTCCGGTTTCCAGAATCGTGGCGAAAAGGTTTATCTCCCTGACTGTCCCCATAAAGGAGCCGAATTCGATGAAGTCCCCCTGGCGGAACGGGCGCAGGAAAAGAAGAAAAATTCCGGCGGCGATATTGCTCAGCGTATCCTTGAGGGCCAGTCCTACCGCCACTCCCGCGGCCCCCAGGAGGGCGATAAGGCTGTTGGTATTAAAGCCGAAAACATCCAGGATCATGATGGCGCAGACGATGACGATCCCGTACCTTATTATGCACCGGAGCACCGAAGTCAGGGTCTCATCGACTTTTAGCTTCCCTGTGCCGACAAGTTTCCCCATCACCAGAACCGCAATGCGCCCAACGATAATGATTAAGACGGCTGTCAAAGCCCGGCGGCCCAGGCCCAGGACAAAATCTTTATGACTGTACCACAATTCCAGCGCTATCTCGTTCACGTCATGCCTCCTCTCGACCCCGCATCCGCCGCCATATGCCGCCGGGAACAGCGAATGCGCTGTCCTCGCACGGACGCACGGCGCCGGGTTTATGGGCAATCGCAACAGACTGCTGATACCATCCTATCCAATCTGCGGCGGCGGGTCAAGAAAAAAGGCCGTAAAAACCTACAAGCGCAACAAACTCCTAAGGGGGGCTAAAACCAAGTGGCGTTACCGTCTTCCCAGGGGCAGATTTCTTCGGGTTTAAAGAAAAAAGCCGTTTCTCTGGCGGCGCTTTCGGGGGAGTCCGAAGCATGGACAATGTTGAGCCTAGTCCGGGCGGCATAGTCGCCCCGGATGGTCCCCGGCAAAGACTCCCGTATATCCGTCGATCCCACCAGGCGGCGGACCAGGGCGATGGCGCCTTCCCCTTCCAGGATCATCGCTATTACAGGCCCCGAAAGGGTATATTCCACCAGTTCGCCGTAAAAGTCCTTTCCCCTATGCTCCATATAATGGGTTTCCACCATACTCTTGTCCACACGGAGCATTTTTACGGCTATGATCTTCAGCCCCTTCCTTTCAAAACGGCTGATCACTTCCCCGACAATGCGCCTCGGGAGAACCCCCGGTTTCAGCATAATAAATGTTCTTTCCATATATTTAATTCTAATTATTCCGCCCCGCCTATGCAAACCGCAGCTTGGGCAGGGAAGCCTTGAACCGGGGGAAGCTTTCAGGTATGCTTGATCCATGAAGGTTTGGCTTAAACTCTTAGTTGGGGCTTTTTTCGGCGTTGTTTTAGGGAGCTTGCTGCCTGCCGACAACCAGGCCGTCGTCCGGTCCCTGGCCTGGCTTGAGGAACTGGCTATTCGGATAGGCCGTTACGCGATAGTGCCCATGCTGGTTTTTTCTCTTACCGTTGCCATTTATGAACTGCGCCAGGACAGCCAGTTCTGGCCGCTGGTGTTTCGTTCTTTTATCGCCATCATCGGTTGCTCCGCTTTTGTCATCGCTTCGGGGATTTTGGCGGTCCTGATCTTTTCTCCCGCAAGAATTCCCATTCACGAAGAACAGGTAGAAGCCCTGCTGCTCAATACGGGGGACCATATCTTGGGGATTTTCCCTTCCAATATGTTCTCCGCTATCGTGAACGACGGCGTATATTTGCTGCCCCTTTCGGTCTTTGCCTTTTTTCTGGGCATGGGGCTCTCCTACGACCGGAATTACACCAAGCCGGTAATCGCCCTGATAGACTCCCTTTCCCGGATTTTTTACCATATCGCCTCTTTCTTTTCGGAAATTCTGGGGCTGATCATGATTGCCTTGGCCGCCTATTGGGCCGTCAGGTTTCAAAACGCCCTTAAAGCGGAAGTATTCCGGGACCTGATAGTCCTTCTGGGCGTTTTCAGCGCCCTGATGGGTTTCGCGATTCTCCCCCTGCTGCTTTATTTTATAAGGCCCAAATGCTCCAACCCCTGGGCGGTGCTCTACGCTTCCCTGGCGCAGGCCCTGACGGCCTTCTTTTCAGGGGATATTAACTTTACCCTGCCGGTGCTGTTCCGGCACCTGAAAGAGAACTCAGGCTGCCGCCGCCGTTCCAACGCAGTAACGGCGACGCTTTTTACCACTTTTGGCCGGGCGGGAAGCGCCATGGTTGCCGCGGCGGCCTTCATTGTCATCGTCAAGTCTTATTCCAGCCTGGACATACGTCCGCTGGATATTTTTGCCATCGGCGGAAAGGCGCTTTTTATCTCTTTCCTCCTGGCCGGCCGCCCCGGAGACGGCGCCTATACGGCCCTGGCGGTGATTTGCCTCGGTTATGGCCGCACCTATGAGTCGGGCTACTCTATTCTTAAACCTATCGCTTTTTACCTTATCGCGGTAGGCGCTTTTCTCGATGTGATGATCGCCTCTTTTGGGAGCTATGCCCTCGCCAGGATCAGCGGTTTCCAGGAAGACAAAGAATTACGGCATTTTATTTGAGCTGATTTTAAACGCGAACCGCGAACCTTTGGTTCGATGGTTCGATGGGAAAAGCTTCCGAAAAGCGGCCTAATCGGACTAAAGTCCGGCTCGCTTTTTCATTTAAATTTTAGATTGTTTTCCCAAAACTGAAGTTTTGAGAAAGTCTCTGGTGTAAAGGATTTTTATGGAACTAACGCAAGAATTTATCGACAGCCTCGCGGTCAACGAAGTGACCATCATGAAGCGAATCGCCGAGGCCCTGGGCATCAATCTGGGCCAGGTTTCGGCGGTGGCGGGGCTTTTGGACGAAGGCAGCACGGTCCCCTTTATCGCCCGATACCGCAAGGAAAAGACCGGGAGCTTGGACGAGGTTCAGGTTCGGGACATAGACCACCTGTTTAGCGGCGGTAAGAACCTGGAGACCCGGCGGCTGGAAATCATCCGGGGCATTTTTGTCCAGGGGAAGCTCACCGGGGCGCTCTACGAAAACATCGCCAAGGCGGCGACCATTACCGAACTGGAAGACATATACGCCCCCTACAAGCGGAAGAAGAAGACCAGGGGCATGGCCGCCGAGGAGAAGGGCCTTGGCCCCCTGGCGGAAGCCATGAAGGAACTGGAAGCGGAAGCGCTCCGGCTCAAGGCGGCGGAATTCCTTACCCCCGCCGGGGAGGAAAGGCTGGGGCCGGACGGGGCGAACCTCGCGGTGGCCTCGGTGGACGAGGCCCTCCAGGGCGCCATGGACATCATCGCCGAGCAGATCTCCCAGGACACGGAAAACAGGGCCGCCGTCAAGCGCTTTTATCTGGCCGACGGGAAGATCATCGTCAAGGGCTCGGGGAAGGCTGGCAAGGGCGATGAGGAGGCCAAGAAGACCTCCACCTATCAGATGTACTGGGACTATACCGAAGCCCTCGCCCGGATCAAGCCCCACCGCATCCTTGCCGTCAACCGGGGCGAGCGGGAAGAAGTCCTGGAAATCACCATCGACGTGGACGAAAACACCGCCGCGGAAATGCTGCAGCGGCAATACACCCTCCACAACGACTACCACAAAACCGCTATCGAAGACGGCCTCAAGCGGCTCCTCTCCCCGGCGGTAATCCGGGAGATCCGGGGGGACCAGAGCGACGCCGCCGATGATCACGGCATAGGCGTATTCAGCCAGAACCTCAGGAACCTCCTCATGCAGCAGCCCATCAAGGGTACCAGAGTGCTGGGTATAGATCCGGGCATCAGGACCGGGACAAAGTGCGCCTTCCTGGACGATACCGGGAAGTATCTGGGCCACATGGTGATCTACAACCACAAGGTTGAAGAGGCTAAGAAGCTCATCCTGGAAGGGGTCAAAAAATACGACGTTCAGCTTATCGCCCTGGGGAACGGGACCGGGAGCCGGGAGGTTCAGGAGATCGTGTCGGCGCTTATCGCGGAAAACAACCTGGAGGTTCTCTACACCGTGGTGGACGAGGACGGGGCCTCGGTGTATTCGGCCAGCGACATAGCCAGGGAAGAATTCCCCGAACTGGATTTAACCATCCGGGGGGCCATTTCCATAGGCCGCCGGCTCCAGGACCCCCTGGCGGAGCTGGTCAAGATCGACCCCAAATCCATAGGCGTCGGGCTTTACCAGCACGATGTAAACCAGAAAAAGCTCTCCGAAACCCTGGACGAGGTGGTTTCTTCGGTGGTGAACAACGTCGGCGTCAACCTCAACACTGCCAGCGTTTCCCTCCTCAGGTACGTGTCGGGGATCAACAGCTCCCTGGCCAGGAAGATCGTCAAGTACCGGGAAGAAAAGGGAAAGATCTCAAACCGGGAAGAACTTGTCACGGTTCCGGGGATGGGCCCCAAAAGCTTTGAACAATGCGCCGGCTTCCTGAAGATCCCCGAAAGCGGCGAAGCCCTGGACAATACCTGGGTCCACCCGGAGAACTACGCGGCGGCCAGGGAAATCAGGGAAACCATAACCACCACCGGCAATTTATCCTCCTCCGGGATGGCGGCGATAAAGGAAAAATACCAGGTCGGCGAAACCACCATCAGCGACATCCTGGAGGAACTGAAAAAACCCAACCGGGACCCTCGTGAGGGTTATCCCAAACCGGTGATGCAGAAGGGGATAGTCAGCTTCGAGGATCTCCGGGAAGGCATGATGATCTCCGGGAAGATCAAAAACGTCGTGGACTTCGGCGCCTTTGTGGATCTGGGGATAAAAGAAACCGCCCTGATCCATATCTCGGAACTGAGCGACCATTTTGTAAAAGATCCCATGAATTTGGTGAAGGTAGGGGATGTGCTGGAATTCAGGATCATCGGCCTTGATAAGGACCGGCGCCGGATTAGCCTGTCGAGAAAGAGTGAAGAGAGGAGAGTGAAGAGTGGGGAGAAAAGAGAGGAGAGTGGAGAAGGGGGAGTGAAGGAGGAAGAGAGAACCGAGGGGGGAAAAAGAAAGGTCGTGGTGAAGAAAGAGGTCTCCTCGTCCCCGCCTCCGAATGCTAAATTCAATCCTTCCCGTAACGCCGATGACGACGGCTCTATGTACAATCCCTTTGCGGAAGCCTTTAAAAAGATACGGGAAAAGAGGTAGCACACGGTCAGTATCGTATGTATGGATAAGGAGCGTTTCCCAAAACTGAAGTTTTGGGAAAGCCTCTAAGTTCAGAAAAATTTTAACCAAATCGAACCGCGGGCCTTCGGCTCGATGGACTTTTTACTTAAAAATTCTCGCTTTTGTCCGTGAGGTCGGTGGTTAAAATTCTTTTCCAATTTATTTGGGATAAGGCTAATTATCAAAATTTAAATTTTTTGTATTTTTTTTTGATGAAAGTTCAAATATCGGAAATGTTATTGGATTTTTTTGATACTAGTCCGATACTAGTATTATAATTGATAGAGAGTATGTATAAATATACATACTCTCTATTTCATGGAGGTAAAATGAAGAAGAGTATCGTATTAGCCCTCGTTTTAGGAGTGATTTTTACCGGCTTGGCTTTTGCGGCCAATGGGTATGTGGTGCAGGGAGTTATTGGAACGGTGGTACGGGAAGTATCCTCCGGTAATTGGGAAGCGGTTACCCAGGGTATGACCCTCAGCCCTTCCACCGTTATCGATATCAAGCTTAACGGCAAGCTTGAACTCATCGGAAGCACTGGAACCAAGACCATCGGCCAGATGAAGAAAGGCACCGTAGAAAGCCTTGTCGGCGGCGGAGGTTCCTCGGGCCTCAAGATTGTCGGCAAGAGAACTCAGTCCAAGACCAGCACGGCTGCCGGGGGCAATACCAATATCGCGACTGCGTCTACCAGGCAGTCGGACGCCGCGGCGGATACGGAGTGGGCAGAGTAGAGCCAAACTCCGCGGACAATTTTCTCACACCACAGCCCCGCCTATAGCGGTTTGTTGTGGTGTGGGTATAAACCGGAAAAATTTTAACCACAGACCACAGGAACAGCACGGCTTTTTGTTTGAATTTCCGCTTTCATCCGTGAGGTCTCGGGCCGAAGGCCCGGCGTGGTTCGTGGAACCTACGCCGTGATGCGCTTTTGCGGTTTTCTACCGGATCAGTGAGGCTTTCCCAAAATTTCAGTTTTGGGAAAGCCTCAGGTTTTACAAAAAATAATTAACCCCCGCTTCAAAGATCCGTTGCTTCTTGTTTCCCGGTATGTTGATATGCACCAGCTCGCCGCAGCGCTCCGAATGGGCCATCTTTCCCAGGACGCGGCCGTCGGGGCTGGTAAGAGCCTCCGCCGCGAAGGCCGAACCGTTGGGGTTGTCAGGCTCCGCCATGGTAGGGTTTCCTCCGGCGTCGGCGTAACAGAAGGGAACCTGGCCCGCCGCAAAGAGGGCCTCCCCTTCCTCGGTCCCTATGGAAAGGCGGCCCTCGCCGTGGCTCACCGGGACAAGGTGAATACGGCCCGGCTCCTCCAGGCTGAGCCAGGGAGAGCTGCTGGGCATCACCCTGGTACGGACCATGCGGGAAACATGGCGGCCTATGGCGTTAAAGGTGAGGGTCGGGGCGGTTTCGGAGGCGGGGCGGATGCCGCCGTAGGGGACCAAACCGGTTTTGATCAGCGCCTGGAAACCGTTGCAGATTCCCAGTATGAGGCCGTCCCGTTTTTCCAGAAAAGCCGTCAGCGCTTCGGCTATAGCCGGGGAGCGGAGCACGTTGGCGATAAATTTCCCCGAACCGTCAGGCTCGTCCCCGGCGCTAAAGCCGCCGGAAAGCGCGAAGATTTGGGCTTCGGCTATGGCGGCCTCAAGTTCCCCGATGGATTCCCGAATGTCCTCCCCGGTCCGGTTCCTGAATATGACCAGCCGGGTTCTCCCGCCGGCCTCCCGAAAGGCCCTCTCCATGTCCCATTCGCAGTTGGTTCCGGGAAACACCGGCAGAACCGCCAAAGGCGCGGCGGACAAACGAGTATGCGTGCGATTATGTGTATGGAAATGTGTATTCGTAGGTGTATAAAGCTGTGGGGCAAGGCCGCCTGGAAAGCGCCCGTCCCCTCCGCCGGGGGCTTCGGGAGGCTCCGCGGCGGTGGCCCCGGTGGAAGTCTGGGGATAAACCTGCGCAAGGGGATACTCGTAGGCCCGGCGCAGAACCGCGAGGGGAACTTCCGCCTCCCCAAGGCGGAATACCGGCTCACCCAGGGTCAGTCCGGCGATGAGGACCCCCGGAAATTCCGCCGGGTCCCCCTCAAGCTCGGCCAGCACGGAACCCTGCTCACCTGCCCCGGGGGCAAAGGCTTCGGCAAAGGCTTCGACACCGGTCATATTGCCAAAGGCCATGAGCGCCAGGGAGGCCGCAGCACCGCCCTGACCCACAGGGTAGGCGGCCCTGAGGGCCCCTGAGGCGGCGAATTTTTTTAAGGTCTCCATGTTGAACTTGAAGCGATCCCATTCATCTTCACCGGGGCCGCCGGAAGCCGGCGACTGGCTTAAAAGGACGATGATGTTCCCCGCTTTGCCGCTCAGGGCGCCGGAGCGCACCTTTTCGGCCCTGACGGTTCCCGCGGCAAAGCAGACCAGGGTGGGCGGAACCGCCAGGCGCAGCCCGCTGCCTTCGTCCAGGTAGTTCCCGG
>JAISRW010000034.1 GCA_031273405.1 Treponema sp. | reverse complement strand
TCCCGCTCCTCCTCATTCTTGGGCAGCTTATATACCACCAATCATCATGGCAGCAGGAACAGGCGGAAATCAGCGTCTATGAGGACATTGCCGCCATGATGGATACGCAGATGGATTTTGAAGACCGGGAAGCCTTGTCCCGTTTTATATTCCGGGTGAACAGGATGGGGGACATTGCGATCTTTCGGCAGGATCAGCTCGTTCTCTATTCCACCATTTCTGAATTTCATGCCGGCGAATATGAACCGATAGAAAAAATATTTGCCTTTACTGCCGATACTTTCACAGAAGACCGGCGCTATGGCTACACCCTTGAATTTCCCCACTGGATGAAGAACCATGGATACATCCTTATCCGAAGGAATCTCCCGCCGCCCGGCGGTCTCCCGCGTATATTTTTTCCGCTTATTATATTATTTTCTTTTTTTCTTTTACTGATAATCTTTGCCATAACCATGTCCCTCCTGATCGCCCGCTCCATCACCAGATCCGTATTGGTTCTTGAAAACGCCACACGGCGTATCGCGGAAGGAGAATTGGACATAGCGATAGACGTAAGGGGCAGCAATGAGATAACCTCCCTTACCAATTCCCTCAACAAAATGCGGAACGCGCTGAAAGAAGAAGAACAGCGGCGCTACCGCTTTATCATGGGCGTTACCCACGATCTCAAAACCCCGCTGGCCTTGATCAAGGCCTACACCGAGGCGATTGAGGACGGCATCACCGAAGATCCCGCTACTCATTCCAGCGCCACGGGGATTATTTCCGCCAAGGCGGATCAGCTTGAAGGCATGATCAATGAGCTCCTGGAATATGTACGCATGGATTCAGGCGAATGGCGGGGCCAATTACAAAAAGTAAACATCACCGCTTTTTTGCAGGACGCCGCCAGTGCCTTTGCCCCGGATGTTGAATTGCTCCACCATGAATTCCGATCCGAAATAACGCTGCCCGCCAATCTTTTTGTTTTCATGGATGAACGGCTGATCCTGCGGGCGTTGGAAAACCTGGTGAACAACGCGATCCGCTATACCCCCAATGATTCAGCCATCACTCTGAGCGCCGGCCTTGTTGAGGGCAAGGCTGACGGCAGGGACTATGGCGGCACTAACGGCAAGGCCGCAAAAACGGTGCGGCTGACGGTCCGTGATAACGGCCCGGGAATTGACACGGCCGATCTTCCCCATGTTTTTGAAATGTTTTACCGGGGAACATCCTCCCGCCGGGAACAGGGTATGGGTATGGGGCTTGCGGTGGTAAAATGGGCGGTTAATTCTCACGGCTGGTCAATTTCGGTGAATTCCGAGCGGGAAGGAGCGGGACAAAGGGGGACTTGTTTCTGTATTACGATTCCGCTGCTGCCGAACGGGGCTTGAGTAAAATGGCGGAATCTCTTGAAATTTAAGGTTGCTTTCCCAAAACTGAAATTTTGGGAAAGCCTCAGCGTGTTCTTAAATGAGGCAGTTCCATCGGACCGGAGGTCCGCAATGTCAGATTTTGGAACCGCAACCTTAGATTTAGGAGAAAAAGCGGGCCGGACTTTAGTCCGATTAGACCGCTTTTTCTAAGAGCCGGGCCATCGAACCGTAGGTTCGCACTAACCGAGTTTTGGAACCGGCTCAATTACCATTGCCTCCCCGGCGAAGGGTCCACCACGTTAATTCGTGCTTGTTGTGATAGAGGTGAAGAACCCGCGAACCGGGAACAGCGGCAAAAAGCCGGGGGGTGTCAAAATCGGGGACCCCCTGCATTTTAATCGTGCAGACAAAATTGCCGCAGAGACCCGAAGCAAGCCATTTTTCGATCCAGCCGTAAAGCCGGGGAGGGTAACAGATCACGTCGCAGAAGAGCCAATCCACAGGGCCTATTTCTTCGGGCTTTAAGGTAAAGGCATCGTGTTTGATGAAGCGCACCAGAGGCCGCCCCTCCGCGTCCCGCAAGGCGGCGATTTTCCCGTCCAGGGGAGAGCGGTCCACGGCGGTAACCTCGGCCCCCAGCCGGGCAAGGGCCCAGGTCCAGCCGCCCGGACTGGCCCCCGCATCGAGGCAGCGATCCCCCGGCCCCGGCCAGGAGCGGCAGCGGACCAGGGCCTCCCAGAGCTTAAGATAGGCCCGGCTGGGCGGTCCCAGCCTGTCTTCCTCAAATTTGATTATCCCGCCGGGGAAGGGGCTTGAACAGCGGGAGGCGGCGATCATGGTGCGGGCGTCCAGAAGGGTCCAGGCGCCTACGGGCGATTCAGGAAGCAGCCAGGGGAAGGGACGGCCTTTGCGGTTAATGGCAGGGAGTTTTTCCTGGATAAGAGCGCCCCGGCGGAACTGGGTAAAAAACGCCGGAGCCCAGTTCCGCTGGATTTGGCGGAGGGTATTGGCGGCTTCGCTGACAGAATCGAATTCGATTTTTACCGGATTAAGCCAGGCGTTCTGATGCCAAAAAGGGAGGAAACCGCCGGAGTTGCCGCCGGAATCATCCGGAATTTCCGGCAGGGGGGCAAAAAAAAGGGGGCCCAGGGATTCAATCCTGGCCCCTGGGAGCCTGTTGCACTCGTGGATTTTTGCGTCACTTGTGCCGCAAAAATCCCGATTATCCGGCCTCCGCGAACCTTCGGTTCGAACGCGGTTTGCAGGGTAAACAATCGCCTCACCGGCGATTGTTGGAGGTTTTACGCGCGAAGCGCAACAACCTTCCAGCTCTTTAACCAGGTGGTCCTCAAAACCGGGGACCGGCTGATACACTCTGGCCGGAAGAGGGACCAACCTCATACAATCGTGGAACCGGAAAAGCTTCCGGCTTCGGCCCGCCAGGAAAGATAGTCTACATAACGCTGAAACAAACGGCCTTTGGGAGATTCAAGAATGGCAAAGCCGATTTCGCAAGAATAATCTCTGGTACGGGACCATTTGGATTCTGCCAGGACATCGAAATCGCCGATGCCGGAAGCAACTTCGGGCAAGATTGCGATTTTATACCTGCTATTGAGCTTTATTTCCAAATGGGTCGTAGATTCTACACAGCACCCGGTAATGCTGAGATCTTTTAAAAGAATTTCTTCTCCCGGGATTCCCTCGATCTTGGCGTGGGCAAAAGCATGATATCGTGTATTTTTTCTCTTTTCGTTCATATCTAAATATATACTGCCTAATAGATCTATTTTCGTCAACCGGTTATAATAATCAAGGCGTAACTATTCAGCCGCATGCGGAGGGCAGCCCCTTGTTAATGCGCTGCCTTGCAACCTGCGTAAGGAGCCCGTTAATCGGCCGAAGATCCGCGGCCGCTAAGAACAAGAAAAGTTCCGCAAATCACGCTGCGACTGAATAGTTACATCAAGGCAGTTTCAAAACCTGACACTTTGAAACTGCCCGTATTTTTACAAACAGGGAGGTCCTATGCCGGTAAAGCATGGCCCCGGTGAAAGAATCACCGAATTATGCAGAACCTATTCGGTTACCCGTGAAACCCTGGCCGAAAGAAGCGGTCTGCCGGTAGAGCTGATACGCCAGATTGAAGAAGAAGGCCATATCCCCGGCCTTGCCCCGCTGATAAAGATCTCCCGGGCTCTGGGAGTGCGGCTGGGGACGCTCCTGGACGATCACGAGGAACCGGGGCCGGTCATTACCCGCGCCGGATCGGCCGGGAGGGCGGCCAGGTTTATCACGGGGGTTCCCGCGGGAGAAACCGCGGCGGGAGGCCGTCAGGGCCTGAGCTTTAAAGCCCTGTCCAGCGACAAAAGCAGCCGCCATATGGAGCCCTTCATCGTTGATATTGAAGCCGGCGCGGAACAGGCAAAATCAACTCATGAGGGGGAGGAATTCATCTTTGTCCTTTCGGGGAATCTCGCCCTGGAATACGGAGCCATGTCCGACGTGCTCGGCGAGGGAGATTCGGTTTATTACGACTCCGTTGTACCCCACCGGGTTTTTTCTTCCGACGGCAGGCCGGTGCGGATTTTGGCGGTTCTTTACACCCCCGCGTAAGGAACAAAGGAACAGGAACGGTACGTTTATATGGAATATATCGAAAAAACCCTGGGCCAGGTTCTGAGGGAAACCGCCCAAAAACAGGGCGATCACGACTTTCTCGTTTACGCGGACAGGGATCTGCGTTTTAGCTACGCCGCATTCGACAGGCGGGTCGACGAATTGGCCAAGGGGTTTCTGGCCATAGGGCTCAAGAAAGGCGATCATGTGGGGATATGGGCGACCAATGTGCCGGACTGGAATACCGTCCTTTTTGCCTGCGCCAGGCTGGGGATTGTGTTTGTCACCGTTAACACCGGC
>JAISRW010000011.1 GCA_031273405.1 Treponema sp. | reverse complement strand
ACCCAGGTCGCATCCCAGCAGCCCATCGCGGAAGTCAAATAGGAGGCCCGTCATGTTGGAACTAAAAAAGAACCCCCTCCTGGTTTTCAAAATTTGCGCCATAGTCGTGATCGGCGCCTTTCTCTTCAATGTTATAAACATCGCCATGAGCCCCCGGGCCCAGGCCCAGAGCGCGGCGGCGGATGATCTGCCCTCGTTCAGGAACCTGGACGGAATAATCCCCAACAGCTCGGATCTTCCCCGGGTATCTATCGGCAGTTTTCTAAGGAATATCGCCAGAACCACGGGGATCAACGCGTTTATTACCGATCAGATAGAAAAGCCCACCACCATTCTGGACGAGGCCACCGGCCAGTATAAGACCACCAGGGTCTTCGGCTGGATGGAATTCCTCATGGTGGCGGTGGGTTTCCTCATCATCTACCTTGGGGCGGCCAAGGGCTTCGAACCCCTGTTGCTCATTCCCATCGGCTTTGGGACGGTGTTCGTGAATATCCCCTTTGCCGGCATGGGGGCCACGGAGATTATCAAACATGTTATGGAAAACGGGGAACTGGTGGAAAAGGTCATCCAGCATCCGGGATTCCTCGACATTATCTACGAAAGCGGGGTGGGAAACGAATTTTTCCCCCTCATCATCTTTATGGGAATCGGGGCCATGACCGACTTCGGCCCCCTTATCGCCAATCCCAAGACCGCCCTTCTGGGCGCTGCGGCCCAGTTCGGGGTCTTCGGCACCCTCTTCGGCATCGCTGTTGCCAACTACCTGCCGGGGGTTGCCTTTAACCTCAAGGAAGCCTGCGCGGTGGCCATCATAGGCGGCGCCGACGGCCCCACCACGATCTATATCGCCGCGAAGTTGGCCCCCCACCTCCTGGCTACTGTGGCGGTAGCGGCCTATTCCTACATGGCCCTGGTACCCATGATTCAGCCGCCCATCATGAAGCTCCTGACCACTCAAAAGGAAAGGCTCATCAGGATGAAGCAGCTCAGGCCGGTTTCCAGGATCGAAAAGATACTCTTCCCCATGGTGGTATTTACCCTGTCCGTGCTCCTCATCCCGTCGGCGGCGCCCCTCATCGGCTGCCTCATGTTCGGGAACTTTATCCGGGAATGCGGCGCGGTGGAACGGCTCTCCAAGACCCTGCAAAACGAGCTTATCAACATCGTGTCCATCTTCCTCTCCCTGGGCGTGGGAAGCCAGATGACCCCGGAAAAATTCCTCAACCCCTCGTCACTCATCATTGTGCTGATGGGATTGCTTGCCTTCGCAATCGCCACCGCCACGGGGATCTTGGTCGCCAAGTTTATGAACCTTTTCCTCAAAGAGAAGATCAACCCCCTCATCGGCTCCGCTGGGGTTTCGGCGGTTCCCATGGCCGCCCGGGTCTCCAACAAGGTGGGCCTGGAATACGATCCGGGGAACTTCCTCCTCATGCACGCCATGGGCCCCAACGTGGCCGGCGTCATCGGCACCGCCATTGCCGCGGGCGTCATGATAGCGGTCTACGGAGGCTGAAGGCTGTACAATGCGGCGGGTGACGAGACCGTGCACCGGCAAATGCTGCCGGTGTTTGCCGGTCACGGCCCCGCCGCCAATTTTAACCGTTATCTTCTGAAATTTAAGGTTGTTTTCCCAAAACTTCAGTTTTGGGAAAACCTCTTCTTGATAATCGAGAACTCTATATCCTTTGAAGCGCTCCGGTAATTTTCGTCCCCGCCGTAGGAAACGGTAACAAAATAAATTCCCGGCTCTCTCGGGGGCCCTTCCGGCGCGGACCCGGCCGCACGGGCCGCTTCGCTGGGGTAATAATCGATCGCCAGTTCCACGGGGACATCCGCGGAAGCAACGGCATGTTTGGGCGTACCGTCATAGAGGGCCTCTTGCTTTTCTTCCGCCCTGATGTTGACGAAAGCCTTTTGGATGGAATATTCCACCGGGATATCCCGCCCCGCGGCGTAGCCGTTCCCCCCAGGGCGTTCTATCCGGGCGTAATAGGAACCCACTGCGGCGGGAGGCTCGGTGGTCCCTCCCTCGTTTTTCAGGAGCGCCTCTTCATTGGGGAAATAGGTGACGACCAGGGGGGCCGTATCGTCCCGGGCGGCCCGGGCATCGATGGGCTGGGGCTTCCCGTTGTATAGGGTATGCTGATAGGTGGCGGAGCTGATGATCGGCGGTTCCTCAAGCCCCGCCGCCTCTTCCCGCTCCCGGCAGCCGGTGAATCCCGCCGCCAAAATCGACATACCCATCATATAGCAAATTAACGTTCTCACTTGATCCTCATCTCCTCCCTTCCGACCGCTTCCCGCTTTTTACGCCTCTTCCGTATCCGAAAGCTGGGTTGAAAGGTAGCGTTCCCCTGAATCGGGGAGTATGACCACGATGGTCTTGCCGGCGCTTCCCGGGCGGGCGGCGATTTGCAGGGCCGCCCAGACCGCGGCCCCGGCGGAGATGCCCACGAGGATTCCCTCGGTCCGGGCGACCTGCCGGGCGGTGATGAGGGCGTCCTCGTTGGTTACCCGGACGATTTCGTCCAGGATGGAACGGTTCAGCACCTTGGGAATGAACCCCGCGCCGATGCCCTGGATGCGGTGGGGGCCGGGCCGCCCGCCGGAGAGGACCGGGGAGGCGTCGGGTTCCACCGCCGCGATCCGCACCCCCGGCTTCCGGGCCTTGAGGACTTCCCCAACCCCGGTGATGGTTCCCCCGGTTCCCACTCCGGCCACAAAGACGTCCACCTCCCCGGCGGTATCCGCCCAGATTTCCTCGGCGGTGGTCAGCCGGTGGGCTTCGGGGTTGGCGGGATTCTCAAACTGGAGGGGCATAAAACTGCCGGGAATCTGGCGGACCAGTTCCCTGGCCTTCTGCACCGCCCCGTTCATGCCGTCCTTGCCGGAGGTCAGCACCACGTCCGCCCCCAGCATGGCCGCCAGCTTCCGGCGTTCCACCGACATGGTTTCGGGCATGGTGAGGATGAGCTTGTAGCCCCGGGCGGCGCAGGCAAAGGCAAGGCCGATGCCGGTATTCCCTGAGGTCGGTTCAATCACCGTGCCGCCGGGCAGGAGCTTCCCCTCCCGGACCGCGGCGTCCAGCATGGCCGCCCCGATGCGGCATTTGACGCTGTTCATGGGGTTAAAGGACTCCACCTTGGCAAGCACCGCGCCGGGAAGGTCCGCCGCGATTTTCGCCAGCCGCACCAGGGGCGTATTCCCCCGGGCCTCGGTAATATCCCCGTACACCTTCCCCCGGAAACCCGCTCCCGCCGGAAAGCCGTTTATTCTTCCATCACCCATTATTCCCTCCTCCTTCTTCCCTCTTTTCTAAATAGAATACTCGCTTTCCTGGTTCAAATCATATTGAAACATAGCGAAGATCCGGTCCTGGATTTCGATCATTGCCGGATCGGTCCGCGCCCGGGGCCGGGGTATGTCGATGGGGATGCGGTTGCGGATCGAACCGGGGCTGGGGGAAAAGATCACCACCTCGTCGGAAAGGTAGACCGCCTCGGAAACATCGTGGGTAACCATCACGATAATCACCGGAAACGAAGCGGCCTTGGTTTTTTCCCAGAGCCGCAGGAGATCGTCCTGGAGTTTTTCCCTGGTCAGGGCGTCTACCGCGGCGAAAGGTTCATCCATAAGGATAATCTTGGGCTCCACCGAAAGGGCCCGGGCCAGGGCAAGCCGCTGGCGCATGCCCCCGGAAAGCTGGGAGGGGTACTTGTACTCCGCGCCCCCGAGGCCCACCTGGTTCAGATAAAACCTGGCCTTTTCGGACAGTTCTTTCCGGGAAAGTCCCGCTTTTTTTTCTCCGCCGGAAGAATGCTTGTCGATAAAATGCCTATCGGTAAACTGCCTATCGATAGAACGCCTGTCGGCATTGCGAAGTTTCAGGGCGAAGATCATGTTCTGGATCGCCGTCATCCAGGGAAAAACCGCGTAATCCTGGAAGATCATGGCGATATCGTTTTTGGGCCGGTCCCGGAACACCCCGTTTGCCAGGGGGGAGATAAAACGATAGCGCCGTTTGTAGGCTTCCATCTCCTTCCGGGTCGAGGGCAGGGGCTCCAGGACCCGTTTGCCGTCGATCCGGATCTCCCCGTCGGTGGGGGCTTGGAGGCCGGCGAGAATTTCCAGGAAGGTCGATTTCCCGCAGCCCGAGGGCCCCAGGAGGGAAACGATTTTTCCATCGGGAATGGTGAGGCTGACATTCAGCACTGCCGTGAGCCCTTCGGCCAGGCCCTTTTCATTTACCACGGAAAAAAATTTCGTGATACTTTTCGCTTCAATCACAAAAGCCCCCTGGAGTTTTGCGCAGCAAAACTCCGAGGAAGATGAAAAAAACGAACGTTTTTTTTCATCTTCCCACCTTCCAGATCGCCAGTTTGATTTCCACGTACTTGAGCACTTCGATGAGGAACCAGCCTATCCAGCCCAGGATGGCCATGCAGACCATCATCTCGGGGATTACAAAGTAGTCCTTGGCCTGGCCCAGGAGGTAGCCGATGCCGATGCGGCCGCCGTAGGATTCGCCGATCAGGAGCATCACCAGCCCCATGGCGACCCCGGTTTTGAGGCTCATGATGATCGAGCCGAAAGCGTGCCAGAAGTACACCTTACGGAGCAGGGTGAATTCGCTGGCCCCGAAAACCCTGGCCGAGGCGAGGTAGCGAGGGTCGGTGTCTTTGATCCCCTGGTAGGTGTTGAAAAGTACGGGATAGAAGATCCCGATGAACATCAAGAAGATGTGCATCTTCGAGCCGATGCCGAAGAAGATGATCGTCATAGGCACCCAGGCCGGGGGCGGGATGGGGGAGAGGAGCTGCCAGAGGGGGAGGATATAGGCCCGGATTTTCAGGTTCCAGCCCATGAGGAGGCCGATGGGAACCGCCAGGACCACCGCGGCGGCAAAGGCTGCGAAAAACCGGCCCATGCTGTAGAGGATGTGAAACACAAGCTGCTTATGCCAGAGCATGTACCAGAACCGGGCCGCCACGGTGCTTAACGAGGGGATAAGGCTTTCGGGAAGAATCTTCCACCGGGGGAGGAATTCCCAGAGCAGCAGCAGGGGAATAAAAATCGACAGAAATTCCAGGGAGAAAAAATTCCCCAGGGAATTTTTAAAAAATCCGCCCAGTTCCAGAAAAAACCGGCGGATGCCGCGGGTCTCATAGGTTTCACTCATAGTATTTTAGGAAGAGTGGGGAGTGAAGAGTGGGAGGGTGAGGAGTGAAGACGGAATGGCCGTTCACTCTTCACTCTCTACCCTTCACTCTTTTTTCTCCCTACCAGGTTATCCCTTTGAATTCCGGGGCGAAGAGAGCCTCGCCGGGGTTTTTGTCGATGGTTCCCTGATTGACCAGGGCCTGGGCGTAACCGATAAGACCCTGGGTGTCCAACTTGATGGTAAAGCCGAGTTTCGGGTTGCTGTTGATGATGGCCTGTTCCGGAACACTGACGTATTTTTGGGCAATGGCCACGATATCCGGGGCCACGGGGTTGGCCAGGATGATCTGGTCCGCCTCGGCGATGGCCTCGATAAAAGCCCGGGCGTCCCCGAGCCGCTCCCGCACAAAGGCCGTGTTGGCGTTGATGGTCCGGCAGGGGGGATTTTCACCGGCCAGGTTGGCGTCAATTTTCCCGTCGCCGTTGGCGTCCGAATAGCCGTCGAAAACGGTCTTGAACTTTGGCTTCCCCTGGGCGTCGGTGAGCAGGAGGGCCTGGGCCACGAAGGGTTCTTCCAGGATGGCGGCCTTGACGGCGGCGGATTCCAGGGCCGCCAAGGCGGCGCCGGGGGCCAGGGATACCAACTCAAATTCGGTGCTGTACTGTTCCCGCAGGGCGTCCCGAATGGCGATCACCGCGCAGCAGGTGGTGGAAAGCCCCGCGATTTGCAGGTTTTTGAGGTCTCCGGGGGTTTTGACCGGGGCGGCCACCGGAACCACCAGAACCGAGGTACAGGGAATCTTGACCTGGGAGATGATGGTGATGTTCTGTCCCCGAGCGATTGGGGTGATAACCCCGGTGGGGCAGTTAAACACAATGTCCGCTTCACCGCCTACTACCGCGGCGACTCCGGAACCGGTCTGCTGAATCTCCACTTCCAGGCCTTTCCGGGCAAAAATGCCCTTTTCATAGGCCACGTAGAGGTTCAAATGGTGGGTGGAGTTGGCGTCCGCCACGATAATCTTCTTCCCCGACAGAGCCGGGGCTTGGGCTTGGACCGCCTCCGGGACCTGGGGCGGAGAATCTTTTTTCCCTCCCGCCCAAAGCGCCGGGGTCAATAATAAAGCCGCCGCGATAAGTCCGCAAAAGTAGCGTTTCTTGTTCATATAAGGAACTCCTTTCTCCTAGTAATAATATAGTATTAATCTATATCAATTAACGTATTATGTCAAGAGAAATAATAAGAAATAATAAAATTTTTTTGAATTCTGGAAGCCGCGGACCTTCGGTCCGGTTGCACTTGTAGGTTTTTGTGGTTTTTTCGCTAAAAAAGCCACAAAACCACGATAAATGGGCATGCTTTCGGAATTTGTAGGGTAAATCGAACCGTAGGTTCGTAACCGCCTGATCGGCGGTTTTTTGAGATTTTATGCGCGAAGCGCAACAGACTTCTAGAATAATTTTGAGGTATTGCCCGCTTTGTAACTACTCAGGTGAGGCTTTCATAAAACGTTAGTTTTTGGAAAAGCTCAGGTATATGCGATATTTCATATATTCTTCTTGTTCTCAAGTGTTTGGGGACCCACGGGCAGGGCAACAGCACTTACTTTCAAGGTTTGGGAAATCACCGAAATTGAAGGAATTTTTAACCGCCAAGTCGAATCAGACCGTAGGTCTGACGAACCTTCGGTTCGCAGTCGCATAAGTTTTTGTATCAAAACGCCTGCGAACCGGAGGTTCGATTTGACTTCCTGCGGACCAGAGATCCGATTCGACTGCGAA
>JAISRW010000256.1 GCA_031273405.1 Treponema sp. | reverse complement strand
TTTTCGTGCTCATTTGTAACCCCATTTTGCTTACCTCTATGGGTAGCTTATAATTTGGGTGTCATTTTTATGATGAGGCACTTAACCTTTTCGGTGTCATTTTCGATGAGGCAATTCGGGCTCTATACGGACCGGGAAAGGATGATTATACTCGAAAGAACAGAGCTTTTCCCAAAACTCGGTTGGTTTTGGAAAGCCTCAACACGGAGGTCTTATGAGTCTGGAAGAATTAGCGGAAATTTCCCGGTTTTATGGTTCCGATCCGGAATATGTAATCGCCGGAGGCGGCAATACCTCGTTTAAGGACGAAAACTATCTCTACATAAAAGCTTCCGGCACGAGCCTTGCGGGGCTGCGGAGCGGGGATTTTGTAAAAATGGACAGGGAGAAGCTCCGCCGGATCTGGGACAAAGAGTATCCCCGGGAAAGCGAAAGCCGGGAGGCGGCGGTACTGACCGACATGATGGCCGCCAGGGCTCCCGGCGAGGAGGGCAAACGCCCCAGCGTTGAGACCCTGCTTCACGGCATCCTGCCCTTTGCCTACGTGGTTCATCTCCACCCGGCCCTGGTTAACGGCCTCACCTGTTCCCGGGGAGGGGAAACAGCGGCGGCGGAACTTTTTGGCGGCCGGAGCCTCTGGATTCCCTCGGTCAATCCCGGTTACGTGCTTTCCAGGATAGTGAAGGACGCCATGGATGACTATAGCGCCAAAAAGGGGAAGCCCCCTGCAATTATCTTTCTGCAGAATCACGGGGTCTTTGTTGCCGCCGATTCGACGGAGGGAATAAAAGCCTTATACGCCCATATTATGGATACCATTGCCGGGGCGGTTAAACGGAAACCTGATGTCTCGGGTCTGGTTAACCGCTTCGGCGCCTCCGAAGCCTGGTCCTCGGCCCTGCGCGCACAGGCGGGGAAAAGCCGGAAGGGGCCCTGGTTTACCTGGTTTGTCCGGAATCCTGAAATTGCCGGTTTTATCAAGGACGAAAAATCCTTTTATCCCCTGTCATCGGCCTTGACGCCGGATCACATTGTCTATGCCGGAAGCGATCCCCTCTTTGTAAAGGAGGGCGCCCCCCTGGAAGAAGCCTGGAAAAACCACCTGGAAAAAACCGGTCTCATCCCCAAGACCGTGGCCTTCCAGGGCCTCGGGGTTTTTGGTCTGGGCGCTTCGGAGAAAGCGGCCCAAACCGCCACGGAGCTTTTTATCGACGCTCTCAAAGTGGCGGTTTATTCCGAAAGCTTTGGCGGGCCGCTCTTTATGAGCGGGGAGCAGATCCGGTTTATCAACAACTGGGAAGTCGAGAGCTACCGTTCAAAAGTAGCATCGTAACTATTCAATCATAGCGTGATTTCAGGGCTTCTCTTGTTCTCCAGTGCTTTAACCCTACAAGCGGCTGAATAGTTATGTGAGCCGGGCCAAAACTCGGTTAGTTTTGGCCCGGCTCTTGTATCATCGAAGAATTACGCGACATAGCTTTCCAGCAGCTTTTGCCGGGAAGGATGCTGGAGCCGTTTGAGGGCCTTCTTTTCGATCTGGCGTATTCTTTCCTTGGTCAGGTTAAAGCGGTCGCCGATTTCTTTTAAAGAGAGGGGGGGGTTGTTCCCCAGTCCATAGCGGAAGCGGATTATCTCCGCTTCTTTTTTGTTGAGGGTGTCCAGCACCGCTTCTATATCCTCTTCCAGGGCGGCTTCTACCGCGTGATCCTCCGGGGCCTTGTAATTCTCGTCTTCGATAAAATCCTCAACTACGGAAGAATCCTTGTCGGCATAGACGGGATTCTCCAAGGAAACCAGATCCCGGCTGATATTGATGATCTCTGTTACGTGTTCAACGTCCATATTGAGGAGCCTAGCGACTTCCCTGATTTCCGCTTCGGTACCGTGGAGATCCTGAACCGTTTTTCTGGCTTTTTCAATCTGAACCAGTTCGTTGGCCCGGTTCAGGGGCAGCCGGATCATCCTGGATTTCTCGCAGACCGCCTTAAGAATGGCCTGCCGTATCCACCACACCGCATAGGATATAAAATGATAGCCCTTGTCCGCGTCATAGCGTTCCACCGCGTTTAAAAGGCCGATATTGCCTTCGCTTATGAGGTCGCCGAGGGGAAGTCCCTGCCCCTGATATTTTTTGGCCACGTTTACCACAAAGCGGAGGTTCGCGTTTACCAGCCTGTCCCTGGCAGCCCTGCTCCCCGCAGCCGCTTCTCTTGCGGTCTTGTCCTCTTCTTCCCGCGTCAGGAGAGGGATCCGGTTGATTTCCTTTAAATAGAGTGAGAGGGTGTTCTCGTCGGAATTCAACGCCGGGGAACTTTCCGCTTTTCTGGTCTTTATTTTCGTCATCCTTTAACACCTCCAAAAATTGGTTATTAATATAGTAGCAAATACCGTGCCAAATGAAAATTTTTTTTATTGCTTTCCGGTTTATTTTTCAGTATATTATAAGATCGGCTAATTCCTTATATAACAAGGAGTTACGAGATCCTCTTCTTTCCTGGTATTTGGAGCCTCCGATACCTGCCGGATTCCCATTCCCCCGCAAAGGCCAAAACGACCCGGTCTGCCAAAAAGGGGCCAAAATAGGGTCAAAATGACCCAATATTTTTCTCCCCGCCGCCGGCCCTTCCGTATAAATAGCCAAGATTGCCGTTATTGCATTGATTTTTCGTAACTATTCAGCCGGCCTTAGGGGATGGCGCCGCCGCTACTGTTGAATAGTTACGATTTTTCTTGACCAGGGAGGCCTAATTTTTGTATATTTTATCTAACCTAATACTCAGTTTCTCATAATACGATGGAGGTATATATGAAAGTCAAACCTTTGGCAGACCGTGTCATGGTAAAACTGGAAAAGAATGAGGCAAAGACAGCGGGGGGCATTATCATTCCCGACACCGCCCAGGAAAAGACCCAGCAAGGTACAGTAGTCGAGGTTGGGGATGACAAAGACGTCATCAAGGTACAAGCCGGGCAGAAGGTTATGTATGATAAATACGCCGGAACCCAGGTAAAAATTGACGGCGCCGAATATCTTATCCTCAAGATGTCGGACATCCTGGCGGTTATCGAATAGGGGTATCCCTCCCTAGGAGTTTGTTGCGCTTCGCGCGTATAATCTCAAAAAACCGCCTAATCGGCGGTTTTTTACCTTACAAACTCCGAAAGTATGCCCATTTATCGTGGTTTTCATGGCTTTTTTAACTAAAAAAGCCATGAAAATCTCCAAGAGTAACAGGCTGCTAGGCAAAAGCCCCGCTCCGGCGGGGTTTTTTTAG
>JAISRW010000231.1 GCA_031273405.1 Treponema sp. | reverse complement strand
TCGGCGGCGGCCCTGACCGCCGAAATGACCCTCTACTGGCGGAGCCGGGGGAAGGGCCTCCTTGACCGCCTGGAGGAACTCTACAAAGCCCACGGATATTGGGAAGAGACGGGTATCTCCAAGTACTTCCAGGGCCCCGAGGGGCCGGCCATCATGCGGGGCATTATGGAAGGGTACAGGAAAAATCCGCCGAAAAAGCTGGGCGGCCTTGATGTGGTAAAGGTAAGGGACCTGGTTAAGGGCGCCGGCGGCCTCCCCCCCAGCGACGTGCTCCAGTTCTACCTGGCCGACGGCACGGTGGTAAGCGCCCGGCCCAGCGGCACCGAGCCGAAGATCAAATTTTACGCTTCTTCCTGTACGCCGGTGGGCGCAGGCGGCCTCCCGGCGGCAAAAGAAGAAGCGGGCAGGAAACTGGAACTTATTAAAAAAGATATCAGGGCGGTCATAGGGGACTGATGGGGGCTTTTAAACCGGTTCGAAACTTATATAATATCCTCAAAAGGAAAAAATGGTGAAAACTAAACCTGGCTTGTTGTTTCTTTTCCTGGGGTTCCTGCCCCTGCTGTTTTCCTGTTCTATCAATAAGATGGCCATAAACGCCGTGTCCGACGCCCTGGGCGGTTCGGGCTCCTCCGACGTGTTCACCGCCGACTCGGACCCTCAGCTTGTGGGAGACGCCATCCCCTTCGCCATCAAGATGTACGAAACCCTCCTGTCCCAGAACCCCGATCATCAGGGCCTGCTGCTGACTACCGGGTCTCTCTTCGTGATGTACGCCACCGCCTTTGTCCAGGGGCCGGCGGAAATGCTCTCCCCCATTGACGACTATAAAAAGCGCGAGGAAGAGCTGTCCCGGGCAAAGAAGCTGTACCTGCGGGGGACGGCCATAGTCTATTCGGCGCTGGATAAAAAATACCCCGGATTCAGCGAGGCCCGCATCCGGGACGGAACCCTGGACGCCTATCTGGAAAAGGCAAAAAAAGAGGATGTCCCCCTCCTCTATTGGGCGGTAGCCGGGACCCTGGCCGCCTATTCCATCGATGTCTTCGATTTTGAACTGGGTTCAACAATTCCCGAATTGACCGCCCTGATAGCCAGGGCCTACGAATTGGACCCGGACTTTAACAAGGGCGCCATAGACGAATTCTATATATTGTTCTACGCCTCACTCCCGGAAGTTCTGGGAGGCGATAAGGCCCTGGCGGAAGTCCATTTTCAGCGGGCTCTGGAAAAGACCGGAGGATTATCCGCCGGGCCCTATGTGTCCTATGCCCAGGCGGTGTGTATTCCAACCCAGGACTACGAGGCTTTTGAGGCCAATCTGGGAAAGGCCCTGGCCATTGATCCTGACGAAGACCCCGCGAACAGACTGGTAAATATTATTTCCCAAAAAAAAGCCCGGCATCTGCTGGATACGGCCTACAATTTCTTTATCTTTCTTGATTACGAAGGAGATTATTAAATATGAAAAAAACAAAGCTTAAGCTTATGATAGCCCTTTCTCTTTGCCTCCTGATCGCCATGGGGGCCTTTGCCCAGAGAGGGGGAAGGTCCCAGGGAGAAAGTCTGGTTGTGAAGATCGCCTCCCCACTCCCGCAGGCGTCGCCCTGGGGAAGGACCCTGGACAGGTTCGCCGGCGAATGGAACCGGATCACCGGCGGCCAGGTGCGGCTCAACGTGCGCCACGACGGAATCGAAGGTGGAGAGGGGAAAATGCTCATCTCTCTTTCCAGCAATACCATACAGGCCGCCGTTTTTACCTCCTTCGGGCTCAGTTCCATAAGTCCCGAGGTAATGACCCTGAGCGCCCCCTTCCTCATCCGTAACAGGGAGGAACTGGACACGGTAATGTCAGTCCTCCAGGATGACCTGGAAGCCCGTATCAACAGTACCGACTATTTTATCGTTGCCTGGTCCAAGGCGGGCTTTGTCAATGTTTTTTCCAAGGACCCGGTCTTTGTTCCGGACGATTTACGGAGGCAGAAAATCGCCACCAACGCCGACGCCACGGATCTGAATACGGCCTTTAAGACCATGGGTTTCCAGCTTGTGGAAACGGATCTTGTCGACGTGGGTACCAAGCTGGCTACGGGAAATATCATGGCGGCCTACCAGAACCCCGCCGGCGTAGCGGCCTATCAGCTTCATCTCCATTTAAAGAACATGCTTTCTCTTAACATAGCCCCCATTGTCGGCGGGATCGTTATCAATCAGACTACCTGGAAAAAGATCGGGGAGCTAAACCCCCAGTACCAGCAGGAGATACTCCGGGTTACCCGGCGCATCGCGGCGGAACTGGACGCTTCCATGCAGAAAACCGTGAACGACGCCATTACCTCCATGGGCCGGGCAGGGCTCAAGGTGAACCAGCCCACGGCGGCCCAGGAACAGTTATGGTTTGACGATGTGGAGCGGGTTATCCCTGCTCTCCTGGGAACTACCTTTAACCGGGAGATCTATCAAAAAATCAACGAGGTACTTGTCCGCCACCGGAACAGGCGGTAAATCGGGAATGAAAAGAATCCTGTCTTCCGCCGCTGCCGCCGCGAACCTCGTCGAAAAAAGCATCTGTTACGGGGTGCTGGCATTGATGGCTCTGGTACCGGCGGCGGAAATTCTCGTCCGGCCCTTTGGCGGCGTCCTCCCGGCTTCCCGGGGGATAATGACCCATCTTTTCCTGGTTACCGGATTGTTCGCCGCCATGCTCACCACCAAAACCAACGAACATATTTCCATCGCCGTGGTTCAGTATGTCAAACACGAAAGGCTGAAAACGGTTCTGGCCATAATTACCGGCCTTATTTCGGCTTTTGTGGTGACCATCCTGTTCTGGGATTCCCTTTCTTTTCTCAAATACGGCCTTACGGGCCGGCCCGTAGGGTTTATCCCCGACCGGATCTTCGCCTTCGCCATGCCAATCGGTTACGGGGTAATGGCCTTCCGGTTCGCCCGCTTTGTGCGCGGCGGCTCCGGGAAGTCGAAGGCCCTTCTGGTTCTGGCGATCCTGTCCGTACTCCTGGGAACCGTCTCTTCTTTACCGGCCATAGCCAAGCTCATCTGGAACACCGGGGTTCCAGAACCCTTTTTTACCTGGGTGAATATTCTTTACGATGCCGCGTGGTACGCCAAAACGCCGCTTATCTTTCTCTTCGTAGCGGCGGCCCTTTCGGGGACGCCTATCTTCGCGGTAATCGGCGGCATAGCCCTGATCATGCTCCAGGCCAAGGGAGGAGAGCCGGAGGCGGCGCCTATCCAGATCTATTCCGCCCTGACCGAGGCGGATATCGTTGCCATCCCCCTCTTTACCCTGACGGGGTTTTTCCTTTCCGAGAGCAGGGCCGGCGAACGGCTGGTCCACGCCTTCCGCAGCCTTTTCAACTGGCTGCCGGGGGGCATGATCATCGCCACGGTGGTGATCTGCGCTTTCTTTACTTCCTTTACCGGGGCTTCGGGAGTTACCATCCTGGCCCTGGGGGGCATACTCTATACGGTGCTGGCGGAAAAATCAAAGTACCCCGAGCGGTTTTCCATAGGGCTTCTCACCTCCGCGGGGGGCATAGGCCTCCTCTTCCCCCCGAGCCTCCCCATAATCCTGGTAGGTTCCACCACCAACAGCATTCTCTATTTTATGGGTAATACGGTCGAGTACAACATCATCGATTTCTTTTTGGGGGCCATCATCCCGGGGGCCGTCCTGGTGGCAGCCATGATCATCTTCGGGATCATCGCTTCGGTGAAGGTGAAAATTCCCGTGGAACCCTTCAGTCTGAAAGAAGCCGGCAGGGCCCTGAAGGGGTCTGTCCTGGAAATCCTTCTGCCCGTCATCCTTGTGGCGGGGTATTTTTCGGGCCTCCTTTCCCTGGTTCAGATAAGCGCCGTATCGGTGATCTATGTTTTTATCGCCGAAGTGCTGATCAACAAGGACATAGCCCTGAAGGACGTGCAAAAGGTCTTCTTTAAGGCGGTCCCCATCATCGGGGGCGTCCTCTCTATCCTTGCCATGGCCAAGGCCCTTTCCTACGCCATCATCGATTCCCAGATCCCCGAAAACTTCGCCGCCTGGATGCAGGAAACCGTCAGCTCCAAATACCTCTTCCTTCTATTGCTGAATCTGGCCCTCCTGGTGGTGGGCTGCCTGATGGATATTTTTTCGGCCATTCTGGTGGTGCTTCCCCTGATTGTCCCTCTGGGACTGGCCTACGGCATCGATCCCGTCCATCTGGGTATTATTTTCATTATTAATCTTGAAGTGGGCTTTCTGACCCCTCCGGTGGGGATGAACCTTTTCCTGGCCAGCTACCGTTTCAAAAAGCCCTTCACGGAAATCTGCCGCTTTGTGCTGCCTTTCCTCCTGTTGCAGCTTGCGGTGGTCCTCCTGGTAACCTACGCGCCCGACCTGTCGGTTTTCCTGCCGAAGCTCTTTTAAAGGCATTTTACGGTTTTCATTAAAAAACGCACAGGCTCCCTTTCTCTAAAAATTTTATTCGTAGCGAAGGGTTTAATACCCAAGAACCCGCTCAGGTCGAACCATCGAACCGGAGGTTCGCGCTTCGGGGTATGTTGTTCTCATAAGGTGGTTGCGCGGCTGCGCTTCGCGCCGAACCTTCGGTTCGAAACCGAAAGTTTGAGCCTGCAATTCGGTTGGTTGATTCGTGGCGAGGGTTTCATACCCCGCAGCTCTGCTGCGGTCATAAAGGTATGAAACCCGAGTCCAATACCTTACGAGAACAACCATACCCCGGCCGCTCTGCGGCGGGGTTGGCTGATTTTTTCCGACTAATTATCTATTCTAAGCACGAATAAGGAGGGCGGCATGGATTTACCGGTTGTTTTAGGTTTGGCGGCGGTTCTGATTCTTTCCTCTGTGACGTTTTTCATTATTTGGGCCAGGAAAAGGACGGCGCCTTTACGGGAGATAACACGGGCCCTGGAGCAGCTTGCCGCCGGAGAAGGGGACCTTGCGCTCCGTCTGCCGGCCGGCGGTAAGGGCGAGATTGAACAGGTAAAGACGGGGATCAACGCCTTTGTCTCCAATCTTGACCGTATGATTTACCTTATCCAGCACGGAACGGATCACACGGAAGAAAACGCCGAATCCCTCTATAAACTTATTGAAGAAACCCATTCAAATGTCGTCAATATCGGCGCTTCAATCAACGGGATCAATAAGCTTATTTTGTTGCAGTCGGAAAGCACGGAACACGTTTCGGGCCTTTTGGATGATATAAACCGGACTCTTACCCGGCAAAACAGTGTCATTGAGGGCCAAATAGCCCAGGTGAGCGCAAGTTCGGCCATCATTGAGGAGCTGACTTCCAGTATCACCGGCGTGGATCGCATCATCCAAAGCAATGTGGCGGAATATGAAGCCCTGAACAACAACGCGGGAATCGGGCGGGACGAGATGGTAAAGCTTGCGGAAATGATGGATATCCTGAACGTCAAGCTGGATACGGTGCTCGGGGCGAACAAAGTCATCAACGTCATAGCCAGTCAGACCAACCTCCTGGCCATGAATGCGGCGATTGAGGCGGCCCACGCGGGGGAAACGGGGAAAGGCTTCGCGGTGGTGGCCGACGAGATCCGCAAACTTGCGGAGAACGCGAACGGCCAGTCAAAGATTATTTCCAACAGCATGAAGGATCTAAAGGAATCCATGGAAAGCGCGGTGATTACCTCGAAAAATACCAGCGCCTCTTTTGACAACATCTTTAGCTCCGTAAAGACGGTAACCGCCAACCAGCATGAAATACAGGAGGGGGCCGCCCGGCAGACAAGCGGCGTGGACCGGCTCATTAAGAATTATGAAGGCATAAAACAGGGCGCGGACCTTATTCACGAGGGTTCGGCGACGATAGTAGAAAAAAGCGGCGCGATTCAGGGGGATCTGAGGAACCTGGTTTCCGTTACCCAGGACGTTAAGAAGGCTTCCCTGGCCATCTCGGCGGACGCGGGATCGGCGGCGGGTTTTACGGAAAAGTCAATCGACCTGGTAAAACTCAACCTGGTAAGCGTGAGCGAAGTTAAAGACGAGGCGTCGGTTTTCAAGGTTTCACCGCAGAAGATAAGGGCAAGCAAAAACAGCATGAAGGGGACCATTGTTCTGTGTATTGCCGATTTGGTGCAGAGCGTGGGGGGCAAGGAAAAATGGCGCGAAATCCTGCGGAAGTCGAATCTGCCGGAGGACCTGCGCATTACCCGCATAGCCGACATCGATGACGCGGTTATTCAGACGGTGCTGGGTACTATTTGCGAGGTGCTAAACCTTACCCTGCCCCAGGTGATTGACGCCTTCGGGGACTATTGGGTGAACGTCTACGCTCCCAAGTATTACAAGGCCTATTACTACGGGATAAACACCGCCAAGGCTTTAATCATGGGGGTGGACAAGATACACGAACAGGTAACCAAAATAATGCCCAACGCGCATCCGCCCCGTTTTGATTTTGAAGAGATCGGCGAAAACATCCTTCGAGTGCATTACAAGTCCCACCGCAAGATGATAGATTTCTACATCGGCCTGGTTAAGGGGGTCGGTAAATTCTTTAAGACCCGGTTAACGGTAAAGAAATTATCCGAAGAATATGCGGAGATACAGTTTGAATAACGGAGAAGCGGAATATAAATGGAACTAACCGGAATACTCATCGGCCTCATCGCGTTTGCCGTAATCGGGATATTTCATCCCCTTATCATTTACGGTGAATATCATTTTGGAACAAAAATTTGGCCGCTATTTCTTTTTGCCGGCCTTTCATTATGCGTTGTCTCATTATTCGTAGATAATATTATTGCCGGCGCCGCCTTGGGCATAATAGCTTTTTGCTGCTTTTGGAGCATCAAAGAATTATTCCAGCAGCGAAAAAGGGTTGAACGGGGCTGGTTCCCGAAAAAAAACAAATGACAGTCATAGCGTGATTTTAGAACTTTTCTTGTTCTCTGGCAGTTTGTTGCGCTTCGCGCATGAAACCTCCAAAAATCGCCTGCAAGGCGGTTGCGAACCTACGGTTCGATTTACCTTACAAACCGCTAGTACCCCAGTCCGTGTTGAAATCGTGAATCAACAACCTCGCCCTAAAGGGCGGGATACTAAACCCCTTCGGCACGAATAAAGTAAAGCGGTATAAAAAGCGAATTTAACCACGGACCACACATCGAACCGCGAACCTTCGGTTCGATGATTCGACCTCACGGACAAAAACGGGAATTTCGAACAAAAAGTCCGTGTCGTTCGTGTGGTCTGCGGTTAAAATTCTTCTGAATTTATCCACAGTGTCAACGCTGGCGAAAACCACGATATACGGCATCTTGACGCGACTCCCGGGTTTTAATCCGCGCCGGCCGAACCTGTATTCATGGATCTCAAAAAGGCGTCGTTGTTTTTGGATTTTTTCATTCTGTCCACCAGAAGCTCTATGATCTCTATATCGTCCATGGGGTTGATAACCTTGCGGAGCACCCAGATCTTTTGCAGTTCCTCCTCGGTAAGAAGCAGCTCTTCTTTCCTGGTTCCCGATTTCTTGATATTGATGGCCGGGAAGAGCCGCCTGTCGGAAATGCGGCGGTCCAGGTTGATCTCAAGGTTGCCGGTGCCTTTAAATTCCTCAAAGATAACTTCGTCCATGCGGCTCCCGGTCTCGATGAGGGCGGTTGAGATTATGGTAAGGCTTCCTCCTTCCTCGATGTTCCTGGCGGCGCCGAAAAAGCGTTTGGGCTTGTGGAGGGCGTTCGAGTCCACGCCGCCTGAGAGGATCTTCCCCGAGGTGGGGACGGTCTGGTTATAGGCCCGGGCAAGACGGGTGATGGAATCCAGGAGTATGACCACATCCTTTTTGTGCTCCACCAGGCGCTTGGCCTTTTCCAGAACCATTTCGGTAACCTGGACATGGCGGCTCGCCTGTTCGTCAAAGGTTGAGGAGATCACTTCGGCCCGTACCGTCCTTTCCATGTCGGTTACCTCTTCGGGCCGCTCGTCTATGAGGAGCACGATGAGGTAGACCTCGGGATGGTTCCTGGTGATGGCGTTGGCTATCTTCTGCATCAT
>JAISRW010000220.1 GCA_031273405.1 Treponema sp. | reverse complement strand
TCGACGGCGCCCTGTCGGCCTCCAGGGCCGCCTTCATAGGCGGGGCCGCCGGAACCTCCAACGTGCTGGCGGGCAGGGAATTCGGCATCCCCGTCCTGGGTACCATGGCCCACTCCTGGATCATGGCCTTTCCCGGCGAAGAAGAAGCCTTTAAAGCCTACGCCGATATTTATCCGGCCAAAACGATCTTCCTCATCGATACCTACGACACCCTCAGAAGCGGCCTCCCCAAGGCCATAAAGGCCGGCAGAGGGCTTGCCGCCAGGGGGGAGAACTTCGGGGTCCGCCTCGATTCGGGAGACATTCATTACCTCTCGGTGGAGGCGCGGAAAATGCTGGATGCCGCCGGCTTCCCCCAGGCAACCATTACGGTGTCCAACGACCTGGACGAATCCATCATCCAGACCCTGAACGATGCCGGGGCGCCGGTCGACACCTGGGGGGTGGGCACCCAGATGGTCACCGGGGGCACCGAGGTGGCCTTTACGGGGGTATACAAACTCGCGGCCGGCGAAGACGAAGGCGGCGGCTTCAGGGCGGCCATAAAATTCTCCGAAAACCCCGAAAAGACCACCAACCCCGGCGTCAAGCAGGTATGGCGAATCCGGGATTCCGCCGGCATGTACGTGGCCGACGTGCTGGCCCTGGAGGGCGGGGAGGACGAAGCCTTTGAACAGGGGAAGACCTATACCTTCTGGCACCCCTCCGCAGATTACCGCCACTTTTCCCACACCCTTTCAGGAGGCGCGGAAAGGCTCCTTAAAAAACGCCTGGAAAAGGGCGAGCCCCTCTCAGACCCGCCCGCCCTTGAGGATATCAGGGCCCTGGTAAGGCGGGAGCTTGAATCCCTGGATCAGAGCTACAAGAGGCTCCTCAACCCTCATATCTACAAGGTTTCGATTACCGGGAAGCTCCGCTCCCTCAAGCTGGAGCTCATAAAAAATTATCTGGGAGAACTCTAACGGACCCCTTTCGGTCCCGCAAAACGCACCGGGTTGTGCGATTTTATAAGGAAGTTTATGAATGATTTAACCATCCGCGTTGCCGGCGCTTCCAAAGAGGCCGAAATCGCCTGCCCCTTCGGGACCCGGGCCGAATCCCTCATATCCCGGTTCGGCCCCCTTCCCGGCCCCCTGGCGGCGGTAAAGGTGAATAACGAAATCCTCCCCCTTTCCACCCGCCTGGAGATAAACGCCGTCCTGGAGCCTGTACTGCTGGAAACAGCCGAGGGGGCGGCCATCTACCGCCGTTCCCTAGCTTTCCTCCTTGCCGTGGCCGCCCGGGAACTCTTCCCCGAACGCAGCCTTTATATAGGCCACTCCCTCGGGCACAGCTACTATTATACCTTTATCGAAGGGAAGCGGCTTGAAGACAGTGAAGTAAAGACCCTGGAAGAAAAGATGCGCGCCCTGGCGGAGGAGAATCTTCCGGTTACCTTCAGGTATATGGCCTATAACGAGGCCCTGGAGCACTTCAAAAAAAACCGTCAAAACGACACGGCCCTGCTTCTTGACCAGCGAAGCGAACCCAGGGTGCTGGTGAACGAGTGCGGGAATTTTCTGGACCTCTACACCGCCCCCCTGGTTAATTCCACCGGGCTTCTCAGGGCCTTCGAGCTCATGCCCTACCGGGAAGGCTTCCTTCTCCGCTTCCCCGCCGCCGGGCAGGGCCGTACCATCGAGACCTTTGAAGACAGCCCGAAGATCTTCGGGGTTTACCATGAGTACAAAAAATGGGGCCGCATCGTGGGGGTCCACGCGGTAGGCCATCTCAACCGTATGGTGGCGGAAAGGACCATCAGGGATTATATCAGGATAGCCGAGGCCTTTCAGGAAAAGAAGCTCTATGAGATAGCCGACAGGATCTACGAAAAAAAGGATACCGTCAAAACGGTGCTCATCGCCGGGCCTTCCAGTTCGGGAAAGACCACCACCGCCAAGAAGCTTTCCATTGCCCTCAAGGTGATGGGCATCGAGCCTATAGCCATATCCCTGGACGATTATTACCTGGGAACCGACAAGACCCCAAAAGACGAAAAGGGAGAGAGCGACTTTGAATGTCTGGAAGCCCTGGATGTTCCCTTCCTTAACGAACAGCTCCTGGCCTTCCTGGCGGGGGAAGAAATCACCCTCCCGATCTTCGATTTTAAGCAGGGGCGCCGAAGGGAAGACGGCGGCCGCAGGATACGCCTGGGCCGCAGGACCATGCTGGTCATCGAAGGAATTCACGGGCTCAACGATGCCCTGACCCCCCAGATAAAAAGGGAAACCAAATTCAAGCTCTATGTCTCGGCCCTCACCCAGCTCAACCTGGACGATCACAACAGGATTCCCACCAGCGACAACCGCTTGCTGCGCCGCATGGTGAGGGACTACCAGTTCCGGGGAGCCGGTGCGGAAAAAACCTTCCGCATGTGGCCCAGCGTCCAGAGGGGGGAGCGGAAGCATATCTTCCCCTTCCAGAATTCCGCCGACGCGGCCTTTAATTCCGCCCTGGATTACGAACTGGCGGTGCTGAAATTCTACGCCCAGCCCCTGCTCCGCTCGGTAAAGCCCGGAAAGCCTGAATACGCTGAAGCGGCGAGACTCCTCTCGTTCCTGGAAAACTTCGCCCCCATCCCGCCCCAGTACGTGCCGGGCCAGAGCATACTGAGAGAGTTCATCGGCGAAAGCGAATTCAAGTATTAGCGCCAAGGGTGACACCCCTGCGACTGAAGGGCGTTTGCCCGAATGCTTGCAGGCGGGTCAAATTCCGGTTATGCTAAAAACGGAGGCTGTAATGTCCGATCCCGCGCCATCATTGAAGGACAATGATTATTTTACCTATGCCGATTACCTCGAATGGGAAGGCTCTGAACGGTACGAACTCATCAACGGGGAAGCCTTTTTGATGGCTTCCCCTTCGGTGGAACACCAGGCCATACTAGGGGAAATCGCCCGGCAGATTGCCAATTTTCTCGTTGGTAAGCCCTGCCGGGTTTTTATGGCCCCTCTGGATGTACGCCTTTTTCCCAGGGAGGATAAGTCCGACAATACGGTGGTCCAGCCGGACATCCTCGTGGTCTGCGACAAATCCAAACTCTCCAAAGGTTCCGTTGACGGTCCCCCGGATCTGGTGATGGAGATTGTATCCCCCTCCAATACCCAAAAATTGATGTTTCTGAAATTCCAGACCTACTT
>JAISRW010000221.1 GCA_031273405.1 Treponema sp. | reverse complement strand
GGACATAAAAAAATTCGTCATTAATCAGTCCGTGGAACTGTCTGTGAGGTCAGTGTGGTCCGTGGTTATTCTTAAATTTCCTTCCTTTTTTGGCTTGAATTTAAGAGCTAAGGTACTATTTTTATCCCAAATCCTACGAATCACCAGGATATAACAAGGTAAAGCCTGAGCTTCCGGCAAAAACTTATTCGACTTCTTCGACTTTGCGGTTGAATTTCTTACGGTACTTGCCGCGCGATGAGCCGGATTGCCGGCGCGGCGGAGGGGAGGGGGCGCGTAGACAATCATATCGAAAGGGTATACGGTACAAGGTATGAAAATAAAACGCACCGGAAGCTCCTTCAATGCCATGAGCTCCAAACGGGAACTGGAATCGGTTTTCCTCTTTACCACGGGGAAATGCAACGCCCAATGCGCCATGTGTTTTTACGCCGCCGACATGGAACAAAAGGCCCCGGATATGACCTTTGACGAAATCAGGAAAATCTCCGAGAGCGCCGGCCGGTTCAACCGGCTCTGGCTCTCCGGCGGGGAGCCCACCATGCGGGACGATCTGCCCGAAATCATCGAGATGTTCTATAAAAACAACCATATAAAGGACATTAACTTCCCGTCCAACGGCATAAAAAACCGGCTGCTGGTGGACTGGCTCAAACGGATACGCAAAAACTGTCCCGACAGCAACGTGGCCATCAGCATCTCCTTCGACGGCTTCGCCGCCGCCCACGACGCCCAGCGGGGGATCCCCAGCTTTTACCAGGCCGCGGAAGCCCTCAAGCTTATTGACGACAACTTTAAGGACGACGGCAGGATCATCAAGAACATCGCCACGGTCATCACCCGGTACAACGTGGACGAAATCCTGGATTTTATGGCCTGGGTGTACGGCCGCTTCAACGTCACCACCCATACCCTGGAGGCCGCCCGGGGCATGACCAGGGAAGAGGGGGTCAAGGTGCTGACCGAGGCGTCGCTGCGGAAAATCCAGGACGCCGCCGCCCCCTATTACCTGCTCTACGCCGACCGCATCGGCGAGGGCATGTCCGGCCTCAAGCGGATAATCGCCAAGTACTTCTATGTGGGGCTTATGCGGGCCATGTACACTATCCGGGCCTCCAACCTGGACAAGCCGACCCCCTGGAACATGGACTGCACCGCCGGGGAGACCACCCTGGTGCTGGATTACGACGGCCGCTTCCGGGCCTGCGAGCTGCGGCCGCCGGTGGGTGCGCTCCGGGACTACAACTACGACGTGCGGGCCGTCATGGGGAGCGAAGCCATGCGCAAGGAGATTGAAGCCATCGGCCGCGGCTACAAGGCCGGCTGCTGGTGCACCCACGGCTGCTGGATCATGAGCTCCATCACCTTTAACCCCGGCAGGATGATTTCCCTGATCCGCAAAGGCTGCCAAGAAACCAAGCGGCTCCGCAGACCGGTCGCGGTAGACGAGAAGGCCCTCAGGGAACTGGAAGAAAAATACAAGCTGGACCTGGGGAAACTGGCGGAAATCGGCGTTATCCCCCGGGGCGCCGTGCCGAAGGCCCCGGCCGCATGAAAGCGCTCCTTGCGACCAGGGGCTCCCAGGGGGATGTCTACCCGTATCTTGCCCTGGCAAAGGCGTTACAACAAAGAGGCCACGACGTTCTCCTCAGCCTGCCCCGGATTTTTGAGGAACAGGCCAAGGATGCGGGGGTCGGCTATTTTCTCCAGGCCTTTGACGACATCGGCGGCATGGTAGAAAGCCGGCCTTCGATCAAGGGCCTCATCGAATGGACCGGCCGGATAATTGCAAGCCAGTTTGACGAGCTTATCCCCCTGTTGGAGCGGCGGGATATGCTGGTTTGTTCCAACACCGAATTCGCCGCCCCCCACATTGCCGAATATTGCGGGAAGCCCCATATCAGAACCGGTTTCGCCCCCCTGCTGCCGGGGAAGAAGATCCCCCCGGCGGTCTTCCCCTTCAGTCCGCTGCGGGTTTTGGTGGGCGCCCAGTGGCGGTTCCTCAATACGGGCCTTAACATGATGGTCAAAAAGTCCCTCAACGAAGAGCGCCGGAAGCTGAACATGCCCCCCATCAGGGACCAGGGGGAATACGCTCCCTCCCGCAGCATCAACTACCTCATGTGCAGCCAATATCTGGGCGAAACCGACCCGGGCTGGAAATACCCCTGGGCCATAGGCGGCTATTGCTTTAACGACGAGTTCCGGTATAACGAGATTATCCTGCGCAATTTCCTCGAATTTGTGCAGAAAGACGAGCGGCCGGTGCTGTTTTTTACCCTGGGGAGCTGCAACGACAACGAGCGGGACCGCTTCTGCGAGAAGCTCAGCGGCGTCTGCCGCGAAAACGGCTACAAGCTCGTGGTGGGCTGCGGCTGGTGGAAGACGGGGATGCATTTGCCGAGCCGGGACCATGTATTCCTCCTGGATGCCGCCGTTCCCCATACCCTCATTTTCCCCCATTGCGCCGCCGTCATCCACCACGGCGGCAGCGGCACCACCCACAGCGCCGCCAGGGCCGGGAAGCCCCAGATGGCGGCGCCCCTGATCATCGATCAGCACTACTGGGGCGGCCGGATTTCGGAACTCAGGATAGGCCCCCAGAGCGCCGCCCTGGGCAGCATCAGCGAACACGCCCTGAACAAGCGGGTCGTCGATCTGATGACCAACCCCGTCTATACGGCAAACGCCGCCGCCCTGGCCGAAAAAATCCGCGCCGAACAAGGCGTCGAGGGGATGGCCGATTTTATCGAACGCTGCGGCAAAGCGGGCGAATCCGCCCTCAAACTGGCCGCCCAATCCTAGCAGCCTGGTGCGCTTGGAGGGGCCTGTTGGTGTTAGCCGAATACGTCGTTTAAAGGGATAGAAAGGCCTTCCAGCACCGAGACCGGCAGGGCCGTACCGGCCTTGTGGATTTCGCTCAGGTACTTGCCGTTTTTAAGCAGGTTTACCTGCACGAATTGATGCTCCGGCGAGACTAGCCAGTATTCGCGGACGCCGGATTCAAGATAGAGGTTGAATTTCCTGATATACTCGCTGCCGGTATTCGAGGGGGAGATAATTTCTATCACCAGGTCCGGCGCCCCCCGGCAGCCTTCGGGGCCCAGCTTTTTTTCGTCGCAGATAACCGAAATGTCCGGCTGCACCACCGTATCATCCTGCTCGTCTTCCTGGTAAAACAGGCGGACGTCGTAGGGGGCGGCGCGCACCTTGCACGGCTTACCGTGGAGAAAGTTGGCAAGCTGCCGTGATAATTCCATGCTTATGGCCTGGTGCCGGTCATTGGGCGACGACATGGCATAGGCCGCGCCTTCGATAAGCTCATACCGTTCCCCTTCCGCAAGCTCCCATTGACGGTAGTCCGCATAGGTATACTGTTTTTCCCCATAGGTATACTGTTTTTCCGCAACAAACTGTTTTCTTAAAGCATCGCCCATAAGTATCTCCTGAGATTGAGTATAAGCCGCCGCGGTAAAGCGGTCAACAGGACGCGGGATCGGCGGCAGGGCCGGCGGACGCGGCTCCTAGGGGCCGCAGGCCCCGCCTTTCAGGGCGAAGAGGTTCATGATGCGGCATTAACTGCCGATAATCGGGATATGAAAAAGTTTCTTTTGGCGGCCTCATGCGGGATATTCCTCCTCGGCTTCGGCTGCAAGACCTCTCCCGCCCCTCCTCCCGCGCCTCCTCCCGCCTCGCAGCCTGACCCTTCAGCTTTTCTTAGCTTTGCGGGCGTGGACGCCCCCGATGTAGACCATGTGGGCATGGAATTCAAGCTCAGTGTAGAGAACCCCCGAAGCGATCCCGCCAGGGCAAGCGTAGAAAGCCTCAAGGTGGAAATAAACGGCCTGGAAGCGGAAGAGGGAATCCGCATACTGCCGGAAACGGCGCTTCTTTTCCCGGTGGACGGCGCCTTTCCCCAGGGAAACGGGGAGTCCCTTCCGGGTTCCGCCGCCATAGCCCTGAGGATGGAACTGGATCTGGAAACCCTCAGCAAGATGGGGCTTTCCCTGGCGGACGATTACCAGGTGAAGATTTTGGCCGCCCTGGACCTTCGCTACGGCGCCGGGCCCCCGGTGAGGATCACGGCCCTGGAGAACGCCGTATTCCCCAGAATCAAGAAGCCTGTTTTTACGATTACCGATATTGCCGTCTTCAAGGCCGAACTCATCAACACCCGGTTCAGGGTAAGGCTTAAGATTGAAAACCCCAATCCCTTCCCTATGGAGCTTTCGGCGTTTCGGTACGAGCTTTACGGAAGCGGCCGTTTTTGGGCGGACGGAAAGGAGAAGGATGTCCTCCGCATACCGGCCCGGGATTCGGCGGAGGCAAAGCTTTTTCTGGTCATGAATTTTATGGGTATGAAACGGGATATCCTGGATCAGGTCGCAGCCTTTCAGAATGTACGCTACCGTTTTACCGGCGAAGCCCTGGTCACCACCGGCATAGATTATCTCCCCCGGTTTCCTTCGGGTTTTGATCTCTCCGGCTATTCCGAGGTTTTTGAGTAGAGTTCCTCTCCCGTCCCGTATCAGCGGTTTGCAAAGCATTTAACCACGGACCTCACT
>JAISRW010000127.1 GCA_031273405.1 Treponema sp. | reverse complement strand
CGTGTCCCCAAGCGTCGGGGACGTGTCCCCAATCGCCGGGGACGTGTCCCCATCCGTCGGGGACGTGTCCCCAATCGCCGGGGACGTGTCCCCATCCGTCGGGGACGTGTCCCCAATCGCCGGGGACGTGTCCCCAGTCGTCGGGGACGTGTCCCGGACAGGAGGCGCCGCCGTTTGTAACCGGCAGGCCGCCTAAAAACGCGGCGGATAAACTCCGGAGCGGACGCGCGTCTCCGGCCCGGCAGTATAGTTACCGGGAATTTCGGTTTTTCCGCAGGACCGCCCTGGCTGCGGCGATGATCCCCCGGACCGGAAGGGGTTCCATCCGCCCGCGGACCTTCTCAAGACAGGCGATGATGGGGAGGCCCTGGGGGCAGCGGGATTCGCATTTCCCGCACTTGACGCACTGGCCGGGGCGGCCCGTCTTTTCCGACGTTACGGCAACGCTGGTGCCGTATTGCTGGATTCCCGTAAAAAGGCCGATGGAAAAAGACGTGTTGTAGGCCGCGAAGCAGCCCGGAATATTCACGTTTTGGGGGCAGGGCATGCAGTAGTTGCAGCCGGTGCAGCGGATTTTGTAGGCGCCGTCAAAGACGGCCTTGACCCGGCCGTAGACTTCCCGCTCCTTTTCATCGATCATCCCCGGCAGGGCCGCGTCCGCCAGCTTCAGGTTTTCTTCAACCTGGAAAGCCTCGTTCATACCCGAGAGAACCACCGCGGCTTCCTCCTGATCCCAAATCCAGTTAAGGGCCCAGGCCGCGGGGCTTTTGCGGGGATCCGCCTGCTTAAAGAGCTCCGCCGCCGCCTTGGGAGGTTTGGCGAGCCTCCCGCCCAAAAGGGGCTCCATGATGATCACCGGCATCTTCTCCGCCGCCTTTTTCAGCCCCGCCGCCCCGGCCTGGAAGTTCTCGTCGGAATAGTTATACTGAATCTGGCAAAAATCCCAGGGCCAGGCGTCCAGGAGCCTTAAGAATTCTCCCCGGGTTCCGTGGAAAGAAAAGCCCATGCTCCTCACCAGGCCGGCCGCCTTTTTCTCTTCCATCCATTTTTCTATGCCCCAGGACTTGAGGGTCTCCCAGGAATGCAGGTCCGTCAGCATATGGAGGAGATAGTAATCGATATAGGAAGTCCTCAGGCGTTTCAGCGCCAGATTGAAGAACTTGTCAAAATCCCCGGGGCCCCGGCAAAAGACGACGGGCAGCTTCGTGGCCGCATAGACCTTCTCCCGGAGCCCGTTCCGTTCGAGGATCGCCCCCAGGGCTTCCTCGCTCCCGGGGTATATATACGCGGTATCGAAATAATTCACCCCCCCTTCCGCCGCCCGGACAACCAGGCTCTCGGCCTTTTTTAAATCCACGGCCCCGCTGAGGGTTCTGCCGAAGCGCATACAGCCGAAGCCCAGGACCGAAAGCGTATTCCCCGATTTTTTATCCACTCTGTACTGCATAAAAATTCCCCTTATGCTACAATATGGTTGTTCGGAAACTTCGGTTTCAGAACAACTTCTATTAAAGTGTATCAGAAGGAGCGCGTCATGAAAACAAGTTTGAAAATCGAAGGCATGTCCTGCGAGCACTGCGTGAAACACGTTAAAGAAGCCCTGGAAGGGGTAGCGGGGGTTATATCCGCCCAAGTGAGTCTCAAAGATAAATCAGCCCAGGTGGAACACGAAGACCGGGTTGCCCTGGAGAGCCTCAAAGCGGCGGTGGGCGGAGAGGGCTACGAGGTCCTGTAAAGCGGCCGCCGGCATCCGGCGTCAACACGGAAGCAAAGGCCGATAGTTGAGCCTGTCCCAAAACGAATTGACTGGGCGCCGGAAGCCCGCGGTTGTGGGACGGGCTCCCGGCGTCACAGCTCAAAAATATTCCGCGCAATGGGCATCCTCCGGCCCATGCCGAATGCCCGGGGGGACACCTTGAGCACCGGCGGCGCCTGGCGGCGTTTGAATTCGGCCCTGGCGACGGTACGGATGATCCGGGCCGCGAGATCGGCGTCCCAGCCCTTCCCGGCAATCTCGCCCAGGGAAAGGTTGTCGTAGAGGTAAAGCTTGAGTATCTCGTCCAATACCTCGTAGGGGGGGAGGCTGTCCTGATCTTTCTGATTGGGGCGAAGCTCCGCCGAGGGGGGCTTGTCGATAACGGCCTGGGGGATGATCGCCTTGCCGCCTGTCGCGAGGGAGCGTTCGTTGACGCGCTTACAGAGGGCGAAAACCTCGGTCTTAAACACATCCCCGATGGGGCCCAGGGCGCCGTCCATGTCTCCGTACAGGGTGCAATAGCCCATGGCAAGCTCGCTCTTGTTCCCGGTGGTAAGGAGCATGGAGTTGAATTTGTTGGAAAAGCCCATGAGGAGGGTTCCCCTGATCCGGGCCTGCAGGTTTTCTTCGGCAATGTCGAAGGGCCGGTTTTCAAAAACCCCTGCCAGGGTGGAAAGAAAAGAACCGTAAACCTCCTCAATGGGAAGAACTTCGTAACGGCAGCCCAGGTTTTCCGCCAGTTCCCTGGCGTCGTCTTTGGAGCCCTGGGAAGAAAACCGCGACGGCATGGAGAAGCAGACGATGTTATCCGCCCCGAGGGCTTTAACCCCCAGATAAGCCACCAGGGCGGAATCGATGCCCCCGGAGAGCCCCAGGTGGGCCCGGGTAAATCCGCATTTTTTCATATAATCCCGGATTCCCATTACCAGGGCGTCTTCCATTATATCAAGCTCGTAACGGGTAAAGCCCACGCCGAAGGGGTCTTCCCTGTCCTCCGTTCCGGGGGCCGCCGAAGAAACGGCGGCGGCTGAATCCCAGACAACCAGGTCCTCCTCAAAGGCTTTGGCGCTGAGGCAGACACCGGCAAACAGGCCGGGGTTTGACGCCGCCGGCTTTTCAGCGTC
>JAISRW010000113.1 GCA_031273405.1 Treponema sp. | reverse complement strand
GGGCCAGCAGATCCCGGGGGCGGCGGCTTTCGACGAAGGTTATGGTGCAGTCGGTGATGGGGACGTGTTCCAGGGAGGCGTAGAGGCAGGTATAGCCGTAGACCTTGTAAAAGTCGTCTACCGACACGTAGTCGGAAGGGCTTTTGTACTCGACGATGTTGACGGTTCTGAAGACGGCGGCGATGTTCTTTCTGAGGGCGGCCTGTTCGGGTTTTTTGATGATCAGGAGGTCGATGCGGAGGGGTGCGGTATTCAGGGGCGTTTCGCTTTTGAATTCGAGGAGCCCCGCGAAGGGAGCCAGTTCGAGCTGAATCGCTTCGTAGAAGGCGGAATGCCAGTCAATGAAAGAGCCGCCGGAGTTTTGCCGCGCCATGCCGTACCTCGCTGTGTGGGTGTTGATACCCTTCTTACGGCTCCGGGATGGAAGGCGCTTCGGGTTTCGGGGGGAATTTTAACCGGGAAGGCGAAAAAAGGCGAAAAGGGGGGAAAACGGCATTTGACATCTAGGGTTGCGGTTCCAAAATCTGACATTTTGGAACCGCCTCATTTAATAGCAATGTTACTTTTAGGGTAACCACGAAAAGCACGAAAATCTTGTTCGTAATCTTTATCGCCGCCGCTCTTTTTTAGTGTCTGCGGACCTTTGGTCCGACGTGTTTTTCGTGGTTATTAAAGAAGGGGTCAACCATAGGTTCGCAACCGCCTAATCGGCGGTTTTTTGAGATTATATGCGCGAAGCGCAACAGGCTGCTAGCACAAATCATCGGCTTCCCGCAGTTTCCGCAAGGCGTAAAAAACAGCGTCCTCTTTGCCAAAGGCGCCCGCCTTGGTTGCAACCTTGAGCCCCTCGTGTTTCCCGCCGATGAGCCGCATCATCGGGATGCCTGCCGCGATTTCCGTCATGATGCTGGAACCAAGGGCGCCGGCTTTCTCAAAACAGCCCACGGCGGTATCGCCGCCGGAAAGAAAAAGGCCGGAAATCTTTACCCCATCAAGAAGGCGCAGGGCCAGCTTCCCCATCAAGTCCTGGGTAAAGGCGCTCATGGCCTCGGCGGATAAGCCCGAGCGGCGGGCGCTGTCTTCGGCCTTCCGGTATTCCTCGCCGCTGTAGGTGGAAGAGGCGAGCAAAACCACATCCTTCCCTTCCTTTAAAAGGCCGGCGGCCCGGTCCGCCGTCTCTTCGGGGTTTACCCTCTTTTCGAGTATGCCGTCGAGAGGCGCCTTGACCAAAGACACGCCCTGTTTTTCGGCATAGAGCGCCTGCCCCCTGGTTACGGAACTCAGGCTGGCCAGCACGGCCAAAGCCGGCGGAACGGCCCGCTCAAGCTCCAAGAGGCTGTCCGCCAGGGCGGCGGCCCCCACCCACAGAACACGTTTCCCTTCGGCCAGGACGGCGCGGACAATAGCCTGGAGGTCGCTGTTCGCGGCGGCGTCGAAACAGAAGATACGGCCGCCTTTCAGGCCGATCCTGCCGCCCCGCACCGCCTCAAGATCGATGTGGGCCGCCGTTTCGCCGGGAAAGGCATGGGAGAGAATTTGCCGGATATCGTCAATCTTGACCGGCGTCTTGGGGTCCCCGGCCGGTTCGGTCAGGGTTATCGGCGTTCCGTAAAGCCGATGAATACGGTTGACGGTGGTGCGGCCCAAATCGGGAAGAGCCGGAGCGAAAACAATGAGCTCAGGGTTATAGCGGTCCGCAACGGCCCTGGTTTCGGCTCCAATATTACCCCGCAGGGTAGAATCCACTTTCTTCATGACCTGGACAAAATCCCCAAAGGGGATGTTTCCGGCCTCCGAAGCCGTCTTTCGATAGGCTTCTTCTTCAGAAAGCCCCCGGCTTTCCGTATCAACCACGCAGGACTCTTTGCCTGTCACCCCCCGGCCGGAAAACACCACCCTTACGGGAATACCCCGGCGGCGGATCTGCACCCCCGTGTCGTTGGCCCCGGTAAAATCATCGGCAATAATAAGATAATGGTTCATGGTTTAACCGCTCTATAACAGCGATGCCTCGCCTGAGTCCGCGGGGCATCGCAAAAACCTACAAGCGCAATCGGACCTACAAGAGCAACAGGCTGCTAGAGTTCCGCGCCTAGGTTCTTCACCGGCCCTCCGGCGGCGGATGCGGCGCCTGATTTTTTGGCTTCCCATTTGGAGAGGAAGTCAACCAGCAGGGGGGTAAAGATCGCGGTGATAACAATAGACGCCCCGACCTGGGCCGTCGCTACCGGCGCATAGGACGCGAAGGAGGGATCGGCGGCGGCAAAAGCGGCGGGAGTGGCGGCCGCGTTGCCGGCGGTTGTTCCCACCCCGGCGCCGACGGCGGCATTTTTGCGGTACTTCTTGGGCACCAGGAGCTTAAAGACAAAATAGCTGCCTATGCCGGTTACAACCAGGGTGAGCAGGCCCAGGAGGACTCCCGGGGGGCCCGCCGCGATAAGCTGCTTCAGGCTTAAACCCGCACCCAGGGGGAGGGCGAAGAAGGGGATAGACAACATAACGCCCGGTTTGAGGAACTGGCGGATATCATCGTCCAGGTTCCCGAGGATCATCCCGATGATAATGGGAACGATGACCGCAAGAAGGGTCAGCCAGGGGATATTGGCCAGACCGGTCCCCGCCATAAAGGCCATTTCAAAGAAGGGGCCGTCATTGCTGGATATGACCGCTACAGCGCCCACATCCGAATCGTCGCCGTACCGCGAGGCCAGGGCCGCGTACAGGCCACCGTTTGAGTTGGACATGGCCGAAATAAGGGCCAGAGGCGTCAGGCCGAGCCAGGTCGCGTGCTGCCCGTAGATCTTCCCGACGATGAGGGCGAGGGCGACGCCTAACAGAACCTTGGAAGTATTAAGCACGACGCCTTTCCACAAAGCAAGTCCGGCGGTTCTAACGGTGATCTGGGCGCCGCTGCAGAACAGGAGGACCGCAATCAAGGGCATTGCGCCCTGTTTGAAAAGGAAAGTGGTAAAGCTTCCGATTTCCAGCGATTTAGGCGCAAAGGTATTGATCAGGCACCCCAATACAAGGGGTATCACCATGAGTCCGCCGGGAACTTTATAGACCGTTTTTAAAATCGGTACTTTTCCCCAAAATGAAGCCATAAATCTCCTCCTCAAGGATGAATTTAGTCGTAACTACTCAGATATATACGATATTTCATATATTTTTCTTGTTCTCAAGTGCATTTAACAAAGGGGCTCCGCCCCTTTCGCTCCAATCGGCTCCATTTCGGGGCTAAAAGCCCCTTCATTCCGCCGATTTCCGCTATCCCCGCATTAGTCCTGAATAGTTACATTTAGTCCCATCTATGGTATCACGACTTTCCAAAAGAAGCAACAAAAATATCGGCGGAACATTGCCGGCGGAGAGGGCGGCATAGCTCATCCGGGTAATCCCCGGCCGGTTGAAAAATTTGTACCGGAATGTTACACTGGGTAAAATGTATACCAGAGAAATTCAGCCCCCCCGGCCCTCTCCCGCAGAGGGCGGCAAGCCCTTTCCGGGAACCTGGAACCGGGCTTTTGATAAGGTAGATCTTCTGGATATCTGCAAGCCCAGCCCGTCGTTTCTGCCCCGGGGGTTTCTGGATACAAGGATAAAAGAATGGGAATCTTTCATCATCCAGGACGACCGCTTTTTTCTTTCAGCCATGCTCTGCAATATAAAGTACTATCGCACCGCCACGGTGATCATATATGATAAAACAAGCAAAGAACTGCACCGGTTCAGAAAGATCGTCCCCGGCGCCGGCTGGCGGCTGCCCCGGGGGCTGTATAACGCCTCCGTGGACAGTCGCTCCTGGGGTTTTTTCTTTCGCATCCACAATTGGCTGGATGCCGGCAGGATCAAGCTGGATTTGGATATTGAGCCCACCAGGAATCGTCCTTCTTTTACGGCCCATGCGGAATTTGATACGGATTCCGGCTGCGTCACGCCCATGGCGGTCAGCCTGTTGTTCTCCGAGACCCGGAGCATGTATACTTACAAAATGTTGGTTCCCGTCCGGGGGGATATTGTGTTCGGCGGCCGGCATATCTTCCTGGACCCGGCAAAGACATCCGGGGTATTCTGCGATTTTAAGGGCTATTACCCTTACAGGATGCGAAACACCTGGTGCACCGGCTTCGGGTTTGACGGAAAAGGCCGGCGCTTCGGCTTTTGTCTGGCCGAAAACCAGGCGCGGGAATCGTTTAAGAACAACGAAAACGCCTTTTGGGTTGATGGAACGCTTACGCCCCTGCCGCCGGTCAAGATCACCCAGCCCCAGGGGGTAGATTCGGACTGGATTATTCAGGATATGGAAGGGATGGTGGATCTGGTTTTTACCCCGGCGACGCCGGTCCGGTGCAGCCTGAACCTCATCGTTTCCCGCTCCGACTATGAAAGCCCTATAGGGCATTATAACGGGGCGATGGTTAATTCCGAAGGCGAAGAAATCCCGGTACGGAACCTGTGGGGACTGGGAGAAAAACTTTACTTACGAGCATAAGCATGGCAAAGAACGACAAGATCATTTACGCCCCCGGAGAACTGGATCGGGTGCGGAGTAATCTTGGCAAAATCGACAAAGACGAAGCCAAGAGGATAGCCGAAAAGCTGGGCGGCGATATCGGGTACGAACGAACCGCGGAGCAGGAAAAAGCCCGGCAGAAACCCCGGCGCACCCGGCAAGGGCGGACGAACGGCGGCATCGGCGGCCGTCCCGCCGCGCCCGGCCGCCGGGTGGAACCGGCCGCCGAAAACGGCGCCGGGCGCAAGCCCTCCCCGCGGAAGGAGCTTAGGCCCGCGGATAATCCCGCGATACCCATCAAGGTTTCCTACTGGGACCGGATCAAAATGGACAGGTATGCGGCCCAGTCGGAATTCGAAATCAAATCCTCCTTCCAGGTTCTTTCTTCCGTGCTTTCCATCTTTGGGGAAATACCGGATTACGTAAACCCCGCCTTTGTCGTCAGGCGGATGGGAGAGTACTATAAGCATATAGAAACCATGGTGGTTTCTACCCGGAACCTATTCCCCCGGAATAACATGAGGCGGAATGAAAGGATGAGAAAAGCCGCCCCCCTGGTTTTTACCATCCTTGATACAATACGCCGCTGGAACATCGAGGGAATTTCCGGCGACCTGGCCCGCCTCCAGGCCCGTCCCCGGAACGTAAAGGTAGGCGATTTCGCGGATATACTCAGGGCGGTCTATAAACCCCTCTTCATTTTGGACCGGCTTGATATGGAGGCCCATATCAGGGGGTCTTATAAGATCCTCTATAAGATGCTGTATATCGAAAACCCCATGGACGCCCAGAGTAAGTACCAGGATCAGATCCGGACCGCCCTGGCCGCCTACGGAGGGGTGCGCCGGGACATCCGCTACCTGCTGTATCCCCTTTTGATGAAGACGGTTTCCGCTCAATGGCTGCCTTATGATCGGTTCTTTAGCGAGCGGAAAAACCGAATCATGACTTTTCTCAATGTTACCGAGAACGATCAGATTAGTCCCGGCGCGATAGTCGCCGGCCCGGTGGAGGCCGGCGCGGAGGAAGAGAAAAAAGCCGTCCCGAAGGAGGGAGGGGAGGAAGCGGAAACCGATGAAACCGGCGAGGAAAAACTCTCGGAAGAAGAAAAATCCCGCCGGGCGGCAGCGGAGGCCGAAAAAAGGGCTTTAGACCGGGGGCTGCAAACCCTGGAGTCCCTCTTCCCCAAGGCCGGATGGGATCGGCTTCCCTCCTATCCCGATCTCTATCCTTATTTTGTCGATATATTTGACTTAAAAAAAGGGGTTGTAAACATCGCTCCCACCGATCCGCTTCAGCAGATTTTTATTCTTATGCGGATTCTGAAAGAGCTTTTTTTCGGCCTCCGCTATGTTTCCTTCGGTACGGTTGCCGGCTCCAACGGCGGTCCTGAAAAGGCAAATGATATTTTGATGAATATTATCAATAACTGGCATTATTATATCGAAGTCAGCTTTGAAAAGACCTATCTCCCCAAGATGGCCGAATATATCCGCATTCTGGAAGGTTCTCCCGAAAATCGTAACGCGCCGTATGCCAAAAAGCTGCACTCGGATCTTCGCTGGCTCAAACGGCTTTATTTTTTGCCTTTTTATAAATTTGAGTCCCTGGCGCCCCCTCCTATACAGAAAAAAGATATAACCCCCATGTACGCTGAAATAAGAAAACTCCGCAAATACCTTACCGCCGTGGCCGCCGGCATAGAACAGGGCGTGAGGGCCGGGGGAGCGGAAAACCGCGCTCCCTGCGGCGGCATCGACAATCCCTGGGATCCCTATGTTTTCCAGGTTCCCAACCCCCTCTCCCGGCGGCTGGACGCTCTTTTGTCGGACAAGGCAAGAAATAACGCTTCCCTGGTTTTCTTTACCCTGGCGGTTACCGCGGTGCTGGATTATTTGGTAAACGATGAGGAGAGCTGGGCCTACGACA
>JAISRW010000028.1 GCA_031273405.1 Treponema sp. | reverse complement strand
TCCCAGCGGGACGGCCGCATGGTTCTGGCGGTCAAGGCAAACTTCAGAAACAGAATCAGGGGCATAGTCCACGAGGTTTCTTCCACAGGCCAGACCGTTTTTGTGGAGCCCGAAGAGGTGGTGGAAAAGAACAACCGGCTCCTCCTGGAAAAACGCCGCCTGGAAAGCGAAATCCGCCGCATTCTGCGGGAAATGACGGGCCGCCTTTCGGCCTTTCGGGAAGACCTCCATCAGCTTCACCGGGGGATTCTGTACCTCGAAACCATACGCGCCAGGGCACGCTACGGCTTTGAAACCAGGGGAAATTTTGCCGGCGAAGATCCTTCGGGGGGCCTGGTATTGAAACAGGCCCGGCATCCCCTCCTGGGGCCGGGGGCGGTTCCCCTGGATTTTACCCTTGCCCCCGGCAAGCGGACGGTGATCATCACCGGCCCCAATACGGGGGGCAAGACCGCGGCCCTGAAAACTGTGGGCCTCCTTGCCCTGATGAACCAGTCGGGCCTTCCCCTTCCCGCCGGGGAGGGCAGTTCCCTTCCCGTCTTTGAGGGAGTGTACGCGGACATAGGGGACGAGCAGTCTTTGAGCCAGTCCCTTTCGACCTTTTCCGCCCACATGACCAACATAGGGGATATTATTTCCAGGGCCGGCGAAGGCTCCCTGGTGCTGCTGGACGAACTCGGCTCCGGCACCGACCCCGAGGAGGGGAGCGCCATCGCCATGGCGATCCTGGATCATTTTATCGAAACAAAAACCTGTCTCATCACCACCACCCACCACGGGATACTGAAAAACTACGGCTATACCAGGGAAGGGGTGGAGAACGCTTCCATGGAATTTGACAGCCGCACCCTCTCGCCCACTTTCCGCATCATCATGGGGATTCCCGGCGAAAGCCGGGCCGTGGAAATTGCCGAGCGAAACGGCCTGGCTCCGGACATTGTCGCCAAAGCCAGAACCTACCTCGCGGAGGAACAGGCCGATATAAGCGCCCTCCTCAAGGGGCTCAGGGAAAAGCGCCGGGAATTTGACGCCGCCGCCCTGGCGGGTAAGAAAGAGGAAGAACGCCTCAGGGAGGAACGCCGGAAGGCGGATCTCAGGGAACTCAGGCTCAAACAGAAGGAACTCCAGTTAAAGGCGGAAGGGGCCGGAAGCCTGCGCCGCCTCCTTGAGGAAAGCAGGAAGACCCTTGAGAATCTGGTACGGGAGCTCAAAGAGGGGGAACTTAGCAGGGAAAAAACCCTCAAGGTAAAGGAATTCCTCTCGGGCCTGGAAGCCACGGTACGAGAGGAGAACGGCGCCCTGGAACGGGAGGAAGATCTCCTGGCGGAAGAACGCCGGCGCCTGGAAAACGCGGACCAGACCCGGACACCCCCGGCGGCGGACACGCCCCTCGTGGCGGGGACGGAAGTCCTGGCCGGCGGCCGCCGGGGCCGCGTGCTGCGGCTGGATAAAAAAGCCGCCGGGACAAAGGGCGCCCAGTGGATCGTCGAAATCGGTTCCCTCAGAATGAGCTTCCCCGAAACTGAACTCGCCGCCTTGGCCCCCTCAAACGAAGAGCCTAAGCCCCTCATCGCCCGCCCCGACCTGGCCTCCCCCACCGCCGCCCAAATGGAGATAAGCCTCCGGGGCATGAGGCTGGAAGAAGCCCTGGAAGCCCTGCGGCGCCAGGTCGACGCCGCGGTCCTCGCCGGTCTCGGCAGTTTCGCCGTGATCCACGGCAAAGGTGACGGCATATTACAAAAAGGCGTCCACAACTACCTCAAAAACGACAAAGCCGTAGCGGACTATTACTTCTCCCGCCCCGAGATGGGAGGGTTCGGGAGAACCGAGGTAGTGCTGAGGGGGGAGTAGGAAAATTCCGATGGATTTATCCTAACAAAAGCCGGAAGAGAACGGCCTACATTTTGAGTTTATTCAGCAGCATCTGCCTGAATTTTTTAAGCGCTTCGTTTCCCGGCTCCAGGGCCAGAGCCGCTTCACAGTCGGCCAAGGCCTGGGGATAATCCTCAAGGTGATAATAAGCCTGGCCCCGCCGGTAAAGGCCATAGGGCTGATAGGGGTTAATGGCCAGCGATTGATTGAAAGATTCAACGGCCGGGTCATAGCGTTCCAGGACTGAACACACGATCCCCCGGTAATAGGCGGCTTTATATGATTGGGGATCCAATTCCAGGGATTTAGAAAAATCCCTGATGGCCTCTTCATAATGAGATCGGGCGAAATAGGCCATCCCTCGGTGCTTATAGATAAGGGAACGGATGGTATCGTCAGGATTCAGTTCCAGTATGCGGCTATAGAAAGCAATGGCTTCGGAAAACTGATTTTTGTTATGGGCATAGAGAGCGTTCAGGAGCAGTTCGTCAATGCTGTCATTGGCGGGAGGCGCCTGGGGCTGGCGGGAGGCGGCGTTTTCGGTCCTTTCTTCGGCAAAAAGCAGGCCGTCGGTGGACTCCTCAATCTTTCTAAAGAACGAATCCCGCCGTTTGCCCAGCTCGCCGTTAAGCTGCCGCTGGTATGCGCGAATCTCCTGGAAAATAATATCCGCCAGGGAAAGGCTCGCGTTTACAGCCGCCAATTTTCGTTTCATCGGGTCATCGAAGGGGTTGAATTCGGCCTTATACACCAGTTCGTGTTCCACCTCAGCCCAGGCGTCCTGGAGGATGGTCCGGATTTGTACCTCCGCCGTATCGCAGCCCGGAAACCCCAGCTTTTCTATAATTCCAGCGGGTATTTTTATCAAAAGATGAATGGATTCATAGCCGAATTCCCGAAATGTATGATCTACGCCCTTTCTTTCAATTTCCAGAACCTCAAAATTCTTTCTGATAAGTTCCTCTACCAGATCGACATCTTCCAGGAAAGGGCAGACAATCCTGACACCGATGATGTCGGTAATGACCGGAGGCGTCTGGGAAGGACCGGTTTTCTTTAACAGCCGGATGTACTTTTTAAAGAAACTGGAAAACCCCTTAACCCTTGCTTTTATAGTGGGACGGGAAGGGAGTAAACGGACCACCTCTTCAAGACGGGCGGCAAGATCCTTGGCAATCGAGTGCCGTATTTTTGCATATCCTTCGTACTCCTTACGGAGAGTGTTCTGACTGGGGAAAAAAGTTTCAGGCATTTACATTCCGGCAAAAAAAAGGCTGTCTGAAACCAAGGCGGTTAATTTCAGACAGCCTGTATCATGACATAACTTCCAGAAACCTGTCACATTATTTATGCACCAATGCAACAAACTGCCAGGTCTATGTTTATGACATGACCTCTATCAAATTTTACTGCTGCTCTTCTTGCTGCGCACGTCTCGGGTCGCTAAAGTTCAATTCCTGAGCCTGTCTCTGGCTATCCAGATAACGGAGCACTTGTTTCTCCCCAAACCGGTCCATTTCGAACACCTTCTTGGCGGTTTCCCGTTCCGTAATGATTTGCCAGAGTTCTTCGTCATCAATATCCCTGTCGGTATCAAGCACCGCTTTATCGTAGACGATTCTTACGTCTTTAAAGTAGGCGACAAAATCACCGCCGATTCTATCGGCGTCCCGGTCAATACGGAACCCGCCGAACTTTAGAAAAGGAGTGTTAACGGGATAGAGGGGATAAATCCTGAGATCCCGGTTCCGGACTTCCGTGATGTACTGGGGGTTGTCCCAGGTAAGCTCCCCCCAACCGTCGTAGTTGAGATACCCCATGAAACAAACTTTTTCGTTGCCGTTTCCATCGATGAGGATCACATTGAGGCCGTGGGGGAAATTAAGACCATAAGCCCTGACGGAAATGGATTTGATGGTCCCCACGTTTTTTACCACCCCGAAACCGTTTTCAAAACGGCTGACGCTGGTGATTCCGCTCGCATCAGACGGCGCGATAGTACCGTCATCCCCTATCTCGGACACGGGTTCATAGGCGGGAATTTCAAAAGGCGGCTTAATAGTCGCTTTGGAATAAAAATTCTCTACCGGGTAATGAACCCGGACGCCCATGACTTTGGTTTCTGAGCCGTTTCCCCAATATCCCTTGGAAGTGGCCTCCCGAACATAAGTATTACCCACATTGGTTACCGTTTGGGAAGAGGAAGACAACACCACATCCCAATTCTTAATGGCCAGCGATGTTTTCATTATAGCCCGCTGCGCCGGGGTATAACTGGCGCCGGCCACCTGACCGTAGTCCATTACAGTCTGGCGGTTTTGATTAGGCTCGGCGTCCGTTTCGTCCGGACCAGTGGAAACATGGATATCCGCAAAAAGCTGACCGAAATCAATCAGAACAGCTTCATCAGCGAATACCATACCGGCAGAAAACAGCACGATGGCGATAAGAATGACAATCCGTTTCATTCAAAACTCCTTTCAAGTTTGCCCTAATTTGCCCTAAATAGCAAAAATCCGATTCTTAGGTAAGTATACGAGATACATTTATTTTGTCAACACCCTACCGGCAAATCTTACTTACATTATCGGCAGATTTTCAAAAAATTTCACGAAATTCATTAAAAAAAACTTCTTTTCCGCCGATAAAGATTTTCACTCCTTCCACAAAGGAGAAATTCCTGCGGATCCCCTCGTTAAGGACGAGGAAATTCCGGAAAAGGTCCGCCCCCCCCGGGGGAAAGAGGGCCGATTCCGAAAGATCCGCGTAAACAATGCCGTCCCGGTACATAAAGGACTCGAGCCGGGTCCCGCTGGGAAAAAGCGGGGCGGAATCGGGCGAAACCGGGCCTAAAAGAACTTCATCCACATACCGGTTTATATCGGTTTCTCTGGATGAAGACCGGCGCAGCATACGATCCTCTACCACCGCAGTCCCTTCAATATTAGAATAGAACACAAAAGTCCTTCTGACAAGCCCGGAAATAAAAAAATCTCCCAGGGCGAAAATTCCTATAAGGACGAGATAGCATAAACGGCGGTTCCTTTTTTTTCCGAAAAACCGGGACAGGGAATCCCGGGCATTTTTAACTAAGTTCATTGCAGGGCGGTAAATCCTCCGGAACGTTCAAATAAGGCGACAAAGTCGGTTATTCCCTTATATAACGCTTCCGAAAGGTTCTTCAAGTATCCGTCGTCGTTCATCAGGAGTGCGTCGGTTTCGTTGGTGACAAAACCAAGTTCCACCAACACCGAGGGCATCCGGGCGTTCCGTACCACGAACCAGTTTTCGGCCTTAAGGCCCCGGGAGGGAATTTGCTTCCCCAGGTTTTCGTCAATGCGCTTGAGTATGGAACCGGCCATGAGTATGCTTTCGGTGGTAAATTCCTCCTCCAGCATGGCATTTTCTATCAAAAAGACCGTTGAATCCTCGTACCTGGACTTATCCAGCAAGTCCCGGCGGTAATCCTGGGGGAGATACCAGACTTCATAGCCCCGGGCCTTTTTGTTTTGGGAGGCGTTGGCATGAATCGATATAAAGATGATCGCCTCGTTACCCTTGAGGGGTACCGCGTTGGCCAGATCGACCCGCTGTTCCAGGCTGGGGAAGGTATCCCCCTCCCTGGTGAGGAGTATGCGTTTATCAGGGAAAGCGGCGGTGAGCTTCTCGTGGAGGAGCCGCGAAACCTTGAGGACGATGTCCTTTTCCACCGATTTGAAGGGCTTGCCCTGGATTATATGCTCCCCGATGGCGCCCGAATCCTTGCCGCCGTGGCCGGGGTCCACTATGATGGCGGCGATCCTGAGCCGGGAATGATCTTCCTGGGTATAGCGGTTAAACACGCTTTTTACCTGGGAGACGAAGGTTTCGGGGAACCTGAGCGTCCCCTGTTCCATAAAGGGAAGGGGGAGGGAAAGGACTTCCCGGTTATCCAGGAGCACCGGCCCGGTCTCACCCGGCCCGCCGGAAACAAAGGCGGCGTAATGTTCCCCGGAAGAAAGAAGGCCGGAACAGAAAAAAGGGTCCCAGCGGAGCTCCGCCTGCCCCGCTTCCCCGGTCTCCAGGTTTTTAAGCGCCTCCTCCAGGCCCAGCGTCCCGGTTCGGGAGCTTTGAGGGGGGGCCTGGGCGTAGAGAAGGGAGGGCAAAAACAGCAAAACCGCCAGGAGGGGCTTTTTCATGATCTCCCCAGTACCCTGTTTAGACTAATCACGGTACTAGTCCCAGGCAGTCGATGTAGTACAGGGCCCCCTGGTATCCTCCCCGGACAAGGGCGGCCCAGAAACCGCGGCCCAAAAGGGGCCGGTCTTCGCCGGGCAAGGCCGGCGGCAGGGTCAGGCCGCTGAGCCGGCGTACTGCGGCGAGGCTTTCCTCGACGCCGCGGCCCATATAATCCCTAAGATCCGAGGAGACCAGGGCGGGGAAGGGAAGAAGGGCCGGTTCCCCTTTCTTGCCCGCGGGGCTTCCTTCCTCCAGGGCTTCCAGGAGGGAGAGGAGTTCGCCATCGAGAGGAAAGGCGTCCGGGGGGAAAGCGCCCCAGGCCGCCTCCTGGGGAAAGGCTGCGAGAAAGGCGGCGGTAGCCCTGTTGGGCGCTTCCAGCCTGATGAGGACAGCGCGGGCGGCCTCTTCGGCGGAGCGGACGGCCTCTTCCCGGCCGGCGGCGGCGCTGATGACGTTGCCGCATTTGGTGACGTTGTTCTCCGGGAAGATTACGGAGCTTCCCTGTTCGATTCTGAGGAAAAGGTCTTTGACCCCCGGAATCGAGGAGGCTTCGTCAATACCATGGATCGAAAGAACCTTCCCCGGAATAGAGATGAAGGCCCTCTCGGCGCAGGTCCAGGTTTTTTCCGGCTCCAGGCGGTCGGGCTTTTTCCCCAGGCAGATCTGTATGGCCCCCCTGGTGGGCAGCACCCCCGAAGCATAGGGGTAGGTCCAGCCCGACATATAGCCCCCGGAAAGCCGGGCGGCGATCTCCCCGATCATGGGCCCTTTGGGGGTAAGCTTGATGTCCCCCTTGGCCGCGCCGTTGTCTATCCCCAGTGCCCTGACCCCGGCCTTAAAGACCTCAAGGAGGGCCCGGGCTTTTTCAAGCGGCAGATCCGTTGGCATGGTATGGCCCATTTCGATAAAATAGGGAGGAAAGAAGATGTGCCGGTCCGCCAGGCCGCAGATGGTGATCTCCCCACTGTATACCAGGGCGTCCACCGAAAATTCCGGGCCTTCCATATATTCTTCCACAATGGCCCTGCGGGAGCGGGAAAATTTGAGGGCATCCGCCAGGGCGTCCCGGAGTTCGGCGAAGTTGTCCACCCGGCGGCAGCCCCTGGACCCCATATTGTCCACGGGCTTTACCACCGCCGGCCAGGAGAAGGGAAGCGAAAAATCCGGGGGCGGGGAGCCATTGAGAATGATAAATTCCGGGGAAGGAACTCCGGCAGCCCTAAAGCGCCGACGCATTCTTTCCTTGTCCGAAGCGTCCAGGGCGGTTTCGTAGGGAATCCCCGGCAGCCCCAGCCGTTCCGCGGCCCAGGCTGCGGTGGCGGAGAAGTCGGTGCCGGCGGTCATTATCCCCGCAAGCCCTCCGTCTTCCATAAGGGAACGGGCCAGAGCTTCTATCCCCTCCTTGTCCTTAAGATCCACCCTCTCAAAGCGATCCGCCAGGGGAATTGACGGCGCCCTGCCGTCGACATCGGCCGCTACGGTTTCGAGACCCATTTCCTTCGCTATCTTCAAGGCCGGCCCCTGCATGACCCCGGCGCCGAGGATCAGTATCCTTTCCTTCTGTCTTTCCCCCATGAGTACCCTCCATATATTGATTGTCGGCAGGAATTTTAAATTTAACCACTAATACGCTGTCAGTATTTGGACTATGGAGAATTTAAGGTTGTTTCCCCAAAACTTCAGTTTTGGGAAAGCCTCTGGATAAAGCAAAAAGCTAGGAGTTTGTGGGGCTTTGCCCCAAAATCATATAAATTTGAGTCCCCTCCGAAAACCGACGGTT
>JAISRW010000142.1 GCA_031273405.1 Treponema sp. | reverse complement strand
TCGCCGTAGGAGATGAGCCGCTTCTCGTTCTCCGGGAAGAAGGCGATGAGGGCGTCGCCGGCATAGGTCCCGCCGTCGTACACCGTGATGGGGCCCGCCGGGAGCTTCATCCCCGAAGTATTGGTAAGCTCGGTGCTGATAGCCGGATTGACGCTGATTCCGGGGCTCATCCTGGCGCCTGAGAAAACGAGGGTCTTCTCGGCCTTTACCGCCCCTTCCACCAGGGGAAGCATGGCGCTCTGCCTCCTTTCCAAGCTCAGGGGATTGGAAAAGACGAATTCGAACTGATCCCCCGCCGGGCTCCCCGACGCCGTCTGGGGGGCTCCCGCCGCCAGGGGAGCGGGGGCCGGAGCCCGGTTCGCCGGGGCCTCTTCCATCTCGGCGGCCTGGCTCCGGCGGAGCGCGAGACCGTCCGCCGCTTTGTAGGCCCCCTGAGGTTCCGCCGCCGCTTCGTCATAACTAAAACCGGCCCCCCCCCAGCCCGATTCATAGGTCCTCCCTTCGGCCAGCCCCGGCAGGGACAGGGGGAGGGTGGGCCGGGCGGTTCTGTAAGGGGCGTAGAGGTTCTGTATAAAGGAAACGGGCTTTCCGGTTACCAGGGAAAGCTCTACGTTATTCCAATCCGTGTCGCTGTCGTTGTCCACGATAGCCCAGCCCTGGAGGAAGGGTTTGTCCCCGGTAAGATCCAGGCGGTAGCTGACCTTCCAGGCCGGCGCGGGGATCACGTAACTGAGGGAAACTATCCTGTCCCCGGTTCCCGGCAGGGTGACGGCCAGATCCTTCTTGTCTTTGTCCCGGGAACCCATGATGAGATCCAGGGCTCTCCGTATGTCGGCATTGATCTTTTCGTCCTTAAAAGCAAAGGAAGAAATATCCTTCACGGCTATGGTCCTGATGCCCTGGGATGTAAAGAGGGAAAGATACTGCTCCGCGCTCTCCCCGCCTAAAGGGCCGGCGGCGGAAACACGCCTTTCCACTCCCATGATCCTCCCCGAAACAAGGGAGGGCGCCGTGATTTCCAGTTCCGCCCCCTTCTGGCTGTTGAGAATTTTCCCGATTTCAATCTCCCCCGAAAGATCGACCGCCAGGCTCCGAAGGCTCGTTTCCAGGCTGTCGGCCGAGGCATAGCGCACCAGGGGGGAAGCCTGAGCGGGATCGTTTATGATGAGGGATTTGAGGGCGTCGTTTACCGCCTGGGCACTGAAAGGGAGGATGATTTGCAGGGGGGAGGCCCCCGTGGTTCTTCCCGCATGTTCAAAATAGCCGACCCCCGACGAAAAGAGGGAAATTCTCCGCAAGGGGATCTCCGCTCCACTCCCTGAGGATGCCGCCTGGGGCCGGCCCTCCTCACTGGACGCCTGGGCGGAAGCGCCCGTTACGCCGGAAAGCGAAAAAAACGCGGCGGCCAGCAATACGCAAAAACCCTTCATAATCTCCTCCTGAAAACGCCAAACCTGGCTTCATTATGAACCACCCGGCTCGGTTTTAGCAAGGGCACATATTGTTGGATCAGGGCTAAGAGGGAATACGGAAGAATGTTAACCATTGCGGCACGAAGGCGCACAAAGGAAAGAGAAAAGAATAGAGCTGATTTCGTTGTTTTTTCCCTTTCTCGACTGCGAACCGAAGGTTTGTCAGACACGTCAGACCTACAGAACCAATTAAACGCCCCGTACAAACATATACGGTATTATTTAATTGATTATTTTGTCAGTATCTCTATTCGTTAGTACCTATTCGGTAGTTCAAAAAGTATCTTTTTCTATACAGTTTAGGGGCATTTTCCATAACATGAATGTAAGGCAAGACAAGGATTTTGTGAAAAATCCATCGAAAACGTTGATTTTTTGACTTGGCGATTATTCGTGCCGAAGGGGTTTAATACCCAAGAACCCGCTCACGCGGGGGAGCTTTAGGGCACTTAAAGCGGACCTTTGGTCCGAGGTATTAAACCCCAAAGCGCAGCCGTGCAACCACCTTGTGAGAACAACATACCTCGCCCTTCAGGGCGAGGTCGTTGATTGTCTTGACGATTATCGCAGGAGAATCCATTATATATAGAAACGGCGTAACTATTCAGTCGCCGACTGAATAGTTACGAAAAGGCATTGTAATCGAAAGGGCATTATAGAGGGCATCAAAATAGAAAGGGATCGGGAATGGCCGATTACGGAGGTCCGAATATTTTAGGCAGGGTGATTGTTCTATTGTTCCTTATTGCCGCCATCGTCGGCGGCGGTATCTTGTGGTTTGATTATCTCAATGTGATAGACGCCAAGACGGTATTGGCGCCCATTTATAGCCGCATTCCCTTTATAGGCGGCGCCCGTACCCAGCCGCCGGAAACCCCGGAGGGTGCGCCCTTGTCCCTGGAAGACGAGCGCTTCGCTGTCCGCCTGGAAGCCCTGGATCTTCGGAACGCGGAACTTGAAAAACAGGAACAAGATATACAGAACCGGTGGAACGAACTGGAGCAAATGTCCCAGGAACTGGAACTTCGTCAAAAAGCGCTGGAAGAACAGGAGAATTCTCTCACTGCCCAGGCTGCGGAAGCCGAAACTAAAGAAAGGAACGCCGAATACAACGCCCGTTTACTGACCGGCATGGACCCCGAGCGAGCGGTGGGAATCATAGCCGCCATGGACGATCAGCTTGTTATCGACGTATTCCGAAAAACCGAAGAGATTGCCCAGGCAGAGGGAACCGCTTCCATTGTATCCTACTGGCTGTCCCTCCTGGACCCTGTCCGGGCGGCGGAACTTCAGCGGAAAATGGCGGCCAGACCCCAAAGTCTGAATTAAAACCCTGCCCGGGCCTTCTTTCGGTTAAATTTTGAAGGAGGCCGGGCGGTGATACAGGTATCTACCCCCATTCAAGCCCAAAACTCTTCCGGCGCACAGCCGGACGCTCTTCCGACTGCGTCTTCGGGAAGCCTAAAATCCCGGAAAAAGGGCAGGCTGGGAGTTTTTGCCAAACTCCTGGAAGGGCTAATCGGAAAATCGAAGAACAGAGGGGCGGGCAAGAACAATCAGGCTGGGATTAAAGCAACAGATAGCCGGACAAAGGAGACGAAACTTCTTTCAGGTCTAAAAAAAACCGAAAGGGCCGGCAAAAAAGGCGAAATCAATCCCTTGGGCGGGGAAGAATCTCCGGGAATTTGGAGCTTGCTGGGACAAGAGGCTCCTGTAACGAGGCAAATTTCGGCCTTTAAACCCGAATTTGATCCTGCCGGCCCGGAAATCCTCGAAGGTCCGGCGGCAAAGGCGGATAAAACCGGCGAATCCTCCGGCGTCAAAGGCCTTTTCTCCGCGCCGGCTTCTATCCCCCGAGAAAACCAGGCCCGGGAAGGCGAATTCTTCCCTGCCGAAGGCGGGGCGGCCGCAGAAGAAGCCGGTTTTTCCCCTCACGCCGCCCCCGGTGAGGATTACGGGGAGACAAAAACCGGCGGAAGCGGCAGGAGCGTGGCGGACATGCTCCCGGCTTCGGCCAGAAACCAGGCGGAGGGGCTCTACCAGTTCGCCGGGAGCCCCAGGCCGGGCCTGGTGGATTCCCTCCCGGTCGGCGAAACCGCCGGGGAAGTCCGGGGCGGCCGGCTTTCGGAGGGCCGGAAGAAGGGCCGGCTCAATCCCGAGGGGCGGGAGCTTAAAACCGGCGAAATTCGGGAAGCCGGTGCCGCCGAAACGGTAAAATCCTTGGGTTTCGGGGCGGGAGCGGAAAAGGCGGATGCGGAAATCCGGGTGGAAATCCTCCCGGAGCCGGGCTTCAAGGGCCGGGAAGGAGATGCGGGAAAGGCCGGCGGCTTTTTGAATCAGGGGCTGGAAGACGCCCTGGCCGGTGAACTCCGGGAGAACCTCGGCGCGGATATAGTGAAACAGGCTTCGATCCTGGTGAGGAATCAGCAGGAAGGCACTATTCGCTTAACCCTTAAGCCCGAAACGCTGGGAAATATAAAGATACGCCTCGAAATGGCCGAAAACAAGATAACAGGGCATATCATTGTAGAAAGCCAGGAGGCCCTCAAGGCGTTTGAACGGGAGCTTCCGGTTCTGGAAAAGGCGTTTCGGGATTCAGGTTTCAGCGAGACCAATCTGGATATGTCCATGGCCGGGAACGGAGGAAGTTACGGGCAGGAGGGGGGGGATTTTAACAATTTTACTCCCGCCCGGGCGGCTTCCCTGTACGATGCCGGAATAGTTGAACGGGAACTGGTTCCCGGAGGCTTTTTCCCCGAAAATTCGGGCCAAAAAGCGGTTAATATGTTGGTTTAAACCGGAGAAGGAAAAAGGAAGATAGATGGATCAGTTGCAATCGGTAATGAGCGCCCGGGAAAAGACGGAACTTAACAATCTTGTCGCCAGGCATAACAGCGAGATCAACGGTGGCAAAGCGGCCAAACAGAACCTGGGGAAAGACGAATTCCTTCAGCTTTTGATGAAACAGCTTGCCTATCAGGACCCCATGGCGCCCATGGAGGACAAGGAATTCATCGCCCAGATGGCCCAGTTTTCCAGCCTGGAGCAGATGAACAA
>JAISRW010000203.1 GCA_031273405.1 Treponema sp. | reverse complement strand
TCTTCCCAACCCAGTTCCTTTGAGGCATGAACGCTTATATCTTTGAGGTACGCAATGATTTCATCGACCCTTTGTTTATCCAGCCTGGTGACCGGGGCCGAAAGGCTTATCCCCGCTACCACCGCGCCTGAGAAATTCTTGACCGGGACCGCGATGCACCGGACCCCGACCTCGCATTCCTCGTTGTCTATGGCATAACCTTGTTTCCTGATTTGGAGAAGCTCCTTTCTAAGGGCCTCAATACTGGTGATGGTATGCTCGGTAAATTGAGGAAAGCCGAATTTCTGCTCCAGATCCTGAAGCCTGGCATCGGAATAGTTGAGGAGATGCAGCTTGCCGACGCCGGTGGCATGCATGGGGGCGATGCGCCCAATTCGCTGCAAGGTCTGGAGCATGCGGTTGGGGCCTTCCTCGGTCACCACATACACCATCTGCATGTCGTGTTCGATAGAGAGCGAGGCGGATTCATTGAACTTGTGGGAAATCTCTTTGACATATTTGGAAAGAGAATTCTGAAAAGGGAAATTCTCTTTCGCCCTGCATCCAATCTCGGCCAGCTTGAGGGTGAGGTAGTAACATGAAGTGCCGGGGTCCTGGCCTACATAGCCAAAATCGATGAAGGTGTTCAGGAAGCGCAGGAGGGTGCTCTGGGGCATCTTAAGGTTCCGGGCAATGTCCTGAAGCCTCGCGGGGGTGTGGATTTTTGTCATACCTTCCAGAATCTGAAGGGCTTTTCTGAGGGATTGATTTTTTTTGATGCCCTCACTGGTTTGTTTTGCCGGTTTAACCAATTTTTATTTTCCTTAACTACAGAGGCTTTCCCAAAACTTCAGTTTTGGGAAAAGCTCTTTTATCATGGAAAGTGTACTAATTTGAGCAGCGATTGTCCAGTCGGTCGGACGGACGGACGGACGCGTTGACTGCCTACAAGTCCCACAAACTGCTAGTTTCCGCATTTTTCCCCGAGCCGGGCGGCTTTGGAGATAAGGCCGGCAAGATAGCGGCCCTCCCATTCGTTAAGGCCCGCCCTGGCAATGAGATCCCGAAAAAAGAATTCCTGTTCTTCCCGGCTAGGTTTTTTGTAAAAACCCAGGGGTTCAAGGGTGTCCGTCAATTCCCGGACCAGAAGGGCGATTTTTTTTTGATCCAGGGGAACCCAGCGGCCCTTGACCGGACCGGGGCCGCCCTCCGGGGAAGCGCCGCCGTCAAGGGTCCCGGCGCATAGGCGGAACAGTTCGTAGGCATAGATCTGCACCGCATGGGAAAGGTTGAGGGAGGGAAACGCCTCGGCGGAGGGGATATGGGAGGCTAAATTGCAGAGATCCAGTTCTCCGGCTTCGAGGCCGGTGCGTTCGTTGCCGAAGACCAGGGCCGCCGGACCGGGCCGGTCTTTTAAAAAGGCGGCGGTTTCCCCGGGGGTAAGGGTCAGCCGTTTGCGGTGGCGGCCCCGCCGCCGGGTAGTCCCTATCACCAGGGGACAGCCGGCTATGGCGGCGGCCAGGCTGTCAAAGGTTTCCGCCTGCTCCCAGATATCGGCGGCGTGGACAGCCCTGGCCCGGATAACCGCCTCCGCCCCGCCGGCAGCCCCGCCGGACGACGAAAGAGGAGGCCGGGAAAAGTCCGGGGCCGCCAGCCTCAGCCGGCTGAGGCCCATATTTTTCATAGCCCGGCAGACGGCCCCGGCGTTTCCCGCCTCGCTGGGCCGGCAAAGGACAATCATCACTTCCGAAAGTTCCATAATTTATCCATAAGGAGGCTTTCCCAAAACTGAAATTTTAGGAAAGCAGCCTTAAATTTAAATGAAAAAGCGGGCCGGACTTTAGTCCGATTGGGCCGCTTTTTCGGAAGCGTTTCCCATCGAACCGGAGATTCGCACTAACCGAGTTTTTGGAAACGCTCTTTAATATAGCTAAAAATGCGCTATAATAAAAGCATGGATCTCAAGGGAACGGAAGAAGCAAAAAACGCGTTTGCCGGCAGGAAGGCCCTGGTCATCGGGGGTTCCGGCGGCATAGGCCGGGAAGTGGCCCTGGCTCTGGCCGGAAGGGGTGCGCGGCTCACGGTTCACGGCGGCAGTTCCAGGGAAAGGCTGGAAAGAACCCTGGGCGACATCAGGGATTCAGGAGGAGAGGCCGAAGGCTTTCTCTGTCCCGCGGACCTTCCCGGCGCGGCGGAGCGCATCCTGGCACGGGCGCCTGACCCGGACATCCTGGTCTGCGCGTGGGGGCCCTTTAAGCGGGGGTCCCTTGAAGCCCTGGACGCTGATTTCTGGCAAACCATGGTTTCCTGCAACCTTGCCTTTCCTGGTACTATCGTTTCATTGGCCCTTGATAGTATGATTAAAAAAAAGTGGGGACGAATCCTGCTGTTTGGAGGCACGAACACAGATACCATAAGGGGGTTTGCCAGTACGGCGGCCTATTCTGCCGCAAAGACGGGGCTGGGGGTAATTGCCAAATCAGCCGCAAAAACAGCGGGGAAACAGGGAATCACCTGCAACGTTATCTGCCCCGGCCTGACGGACACCGAGTACCTGGACGAAGAGGCCCGGGCCTACAACCGGGAACGGAACCCCCTCGGCAAAGCCCTAAGGGCGGCGGAAATCGCCCTGACGGCCCTGGGAATACTGGAAAATCCCGCAATCAACGGGGCCGTGGTCCCTGTTGACCGGGGATTGGCTTTATGATACTTTTTAACCGCCCTAAAGTCCGCACGCGAAAGTGTGCAGGAGGATTAAACCCCTTCGGTACGAATAAAACGCAGTTAACCCCCTCCTGGGTAATTGAATTTTTGGTAACTATTCAGCCGCCTGCGGGGGATAACGCCGCCGCTACCGTGGCGCAATCGGCGGAATGGAAGGGTTTTTTGCTAAGGGACTTTAGTCCCCGGGCGGCAGCCCTCTTTAATCGCACCATGACTGAAAGGATTTATTATGTAATAAAGCAGTATAGGTTTGACAAAGACTTTCCAAATATAGTAGAATAAGAAGGCTTTCTCAAAACTTCAGTTTTGGGAAAGATACCTTGATAAGAAAAGCGGGCTTTAAAGCCGCTCTTTCGGACGCCTTTCCCGGAACCGGCCAAGTTTTGGGAAAGGCTCTAAGTATAGGATTTTCAGTAAAGGGAGCGTCATGATAAATAACGATCTTGTTACCGGATTTGACGACGAAAAAGATGAAAGCCTCAAAATAAAACTTCAGAAAGTGAATGAAGCCGAAGGCTGTCTTGTTTTGTATTTAACAGGATATATTGACACATATAATTCCAATTATTTTCAGAAAAGGGTTGCCAAGGCTATTGGAGCAGGTTTTATCCGTTTGATTTTCCATTGCGGGGGCCTTAATTACGTTTCCTCCACCGGGATTGGGTCTTTTACGGCTTTCCTCAAGTCGGTCAAGCCCAAGGGGGGGGATTTAGTGCTTTTGGAGATTCAGCCGAAGGTATACGAAGTTTTCCAGCTTTTAGGCTTCTCTCAGTTCTTCAATATTAAGGATAATTTGGACGACGCGGTAAATTTCTTCCGCAACGGCTCGACCGCCGAAGTAGTTTCTTTTTTCCCTAAAATATTCACATGCCCTATATGCTCCAGAAAGCTCAAAGCCCACAGATCGGGCCGTTTTCGTTGTTCGGAATGCAAGACTATCCTCGCTATCGATCATGCGGGCCAGGTTTTCTTGGGCTAACGCCCGGCAGCCAATGCCCGTTCGTTTAAGCCTATTATCCAAAACAGCGGATAGATCCGCCGCTGCGGTAATGTGGATAACTTGTTAATAAGTTTGGGATAAATACCCCGGTGTATCCGTTTTTATACATAGAGATTTTGGCAATTTAGAAAAAAGCAAATATATTTTTGCTTTATTTCGTAATTCTTTATAATACAAGGAATTAGCTTGTTTCAGTAGAGGAATTACCGATTGGATTATCCGGGGCTTGAAGATTTTTTTTAACTAAAACCGATTATCTTTCGTTTCTTGCTGTGGATAACCGGTTAGTAAAATATGCTCATCTTTGCGTCTTTCCCAAAACCCGGCCGGTACGAACCGCGAGCCGAAGATTCATGCTCCGATGGGAAAGCTTCCTTTCTTTCCCGTCTTGCATGAGGGGGTATCCCGTGTTAGGCTGATAGATAAGAGGAAAAATGAAGAACTTTGCCCGGTTGGCATTGTCTTTTACGCTGTTTTTCACCGGCATCTTTGCGGCGGCCGCTTTGCTCAATTTTCTTGCCTTGTGGGTTGAGGCCGCCAAAACGCTTCCCTTCCGCCAGGGGGCTGGGGGAGACTTTGTCGCCTCAGGCTCCAAGGCGCTTCCCGCCGCCTTGTATATCACCGTCCTTCTCTCCCTGAGCTATACGGTAAGGAAAAAAATGCCGGCCGCTCTTTCTATCATCGGGATCTTTGCCCTTGCCTGGGCTTTTACCCTGGGCTTTACCCTGGTTATCGGGCGCTTGGACAACGTCAACCTTGCTCCGCCGGCTTTTAGGCCCCTCAGGGGAGAACCGGGCCTTATGCTTTCCCGCGCCGATATCTCTATGATTCTCTTAAAGGGGACCGATGAAGCCGGCGGCCCCCGGATAACCGCGATCCCGGGCCAGCCCCTCATCTACCAGGAAACAGCCCTGGGGCCTGACCATGCCATCCTTGCCCTCCCCTCTCTGCCCTTTAGGACCGATAAAACCTGGCTTATATCGAGCCTAGCCATAGATTTTGACCTTGTTTCCAGGGAATTTAAAAACCGGCTGGGGCACAGCTTCTTTTCCTTCTGCCTCTACGCCGGTTCGCTTATTTTTTTCCTGGTCAGTATCCGTTTCCTTCTGGGACTGAGCCAATGGCCGCTGGTGAACCTGTTTCTGGGGGCTTTAGCCTTTAGAGGCATACTGGCTCTGGAGGTTTTTCTGGATACCCCGGAAACAGCAGATTTCCTCAAATCGTTCCTGGAGGGGTTGTCCGGCTCTCTTTTGACCCCTTTGGTTTTCTGCTCTTCGGGAATTCTCGTCACGGTTTATACCGTGCTGGTTTGGCTTGCCCGGGGCAGGGAGAAGAAGGTTGCTTAAGCTTAAAAACGGGATTGCCGTTTCTCCTCCCGGCATTTTTATCATCTATCTTGCCGCTTCTTATCTGGTTTTTACGGCCTTTTATTGTGTTTTTCCCGGCCAAGAGCCGGCTCTGCCTTATTTTTCGCTCTCCTGGCGTTTGATCCGGGGCTGCCTTGGGTTTTTAAACCATTATCCGGCCCTGGCTATGTCTTCCCTGGTGGTTCCCTTTGGCCTCAGAGCCCAGGAGTCCCAAAAATTCAATTCCTTTTCGCCCCAATTTCTCAATTCCCTGAAACCTTTTATCTTTACCGCCATAGCCGCCTCGGTGCTTTATGCGGCCCTGTTTTTTCTGGCCTTGCCCGCCGCACGGGATTATGAGGCGGATCTACGCCATCAGACCCGGCTTTATCAACTGGCCCTGGAAAAGGCCCAGGAACATGCCGACAAGGATGAATGGGCCGAAACCGCCCGGATGGTGGCAATTTGCGACAGAATTTGGCCCGGCAGCGGGGGGATCGAAAAGTTGCGGAACGAGTCGGTGGTCAGGGCGGAACGGGCGCTGTTGACCCCCCTACACGCCGATAGGGAGAACGGCGAGGCCGACGACGCCAATCCGCCGAGCCTGCCGGGCCAGAAACCGATCAATTCCACCGAAGCCTTGGCCATGGCCAAAAGCGCCCTTGAAGACCAGCGCTGGTATGACGCCCACTGGCTCGCGACGCTGGCCGCAAAGCTTGCCCCCCAAGGGGCCGCCGAAATTGCCGAGGCTGACCGGCTGGCAGCCCTTGCCTGGCAGGGATCGGCTTCTCTGGAGCCCACCGCCCGGGAAACCAGGGCCTACAGGATCTACCGCCTGAAACGGGACGGTTACGAAGCCCTGCTTTCCGACGAGTGGATACGGGCCTACTATATTTTTCTGGAGCTCCAGGACCTGAGCCCGGAAGATCCGGATGTGGAAAACTATTTTGCCATGAGCGAAACGGGGGCCCGCACGGAGGCTTTCTTTGCCGACGAAATTGAAACGGCCATGGGGGACATTATGACCGGGGCCTTGTTTTCCCTGCCCATGGACGCGGTTTCCGCCGGAACATCCCCGGGAAGCGGGATAATTCCGGGGGGCCGCATCGTGATGCGGGTCTCTTCCGTTTCGGTGTTCCCCGACTACGCCTATTCCATAGAAAACGAAATAATGGCCTTTGACCGGGACGGGCGGCCCGCCTGGCGTATGGAAGCCCCCTACGCTAAACTGGTTCCCGTCTACCTGGATTCCGGCCCCAGGGTGGCGGTGTTGATGCGCGCCCTGGATCGGACCGATAAAACCAGGCGCTGGGAACCGGAAACCCAGGGCATGGGGTATAAGGCGCCGGAAAGCGCCCAGATAACCCTGGAGCTTACATGGGACGATTTTCTCCTGCTTTCGGAAATACGCCGGGGGCCTGATTTCCTCTCGGCAGGGGAACTCCGCAGGGCCGCCGACCGCCTGGGGAACCGGGGCTATCTGGGCGAAGTTTTTGAGGCTGAGCTTATTCAGCGTTTTGTTAGACCCATATTTTTGCTCCCCGTATTCATTTTCGTGATTGTCGCCGGATGGCGTTTCCGTTCCCTCGAACGCCCCAGGTATCTGGGAATCCCCATGCTGGGAATTCTTCCCCTTGTCTTTGGCGGGGTCATGCACCTGTACCAGGAAAGTTTTGCCAATTTGGGAATCTGGGCGCTTATTTCGCTGGGGTTTTCCGGCGCCGTACTACTTTTTTCAGCCGCCGCCCTGGTTCTTCTCATCCTTTCGCTGGTTGTTCTGGCGGCCCAGCACGGCGAACCGGTGGATGTTACACCGTCAAAGTAACCATAGGGCCCCCGCCGCGCCGCATCGACCGTCGAACCGAAGGAGCAACCAAGCGCCTTGCCCCCCTCTTCCCCGTTCATGCCTCAAGAATATGAGGGCTTGAAGGGAAAACAAATACAAGTTTTCCGCCAAATTGGCGTTTTTTTACTTAACCGGACACATCTATCCTTGAAACTTCCGCCGGCCCGGCCCCATTACCAGCAGACAAAAATGGTGATTGTCATCCGCCGGAACAATTACCGGAAGCGGCCTTATTATCTGTACCGGCAGTGCCAACGGATTCTGGCGGTTTTGTTCCATTACAACTTTGTTTAGCTGTCTTGAATAAGAAAATTGCCACAGCCAAAAAAGCTACAATAAAGATAAAACCT
>JAISRW010000200.1 GCA_031273405.1 Treponema sp. | reverse complement strand
ATCCATGAACCGGATATGTATGAAGCGCTGCAAAAACAGGGCATTGCGGATACAGGTCTCTTAAAAATCCGCGTCGATGAGGATGAGGTTGTGTTTAAGAAAATAATGACCCCTTAGCGACTGCGGACGCTTCGTGTGCGGCCGCTCCTGAACGCCGCGAACCGCGAACCTTCGGTTCGATGGTTCGCAACCGCCTAATCGGCGATTTTTTACCCTGCAAGCTGCGTTCGAACCTTTGGTTCGCGGATGCCCAATCATCGTGGTTTTGTGACTTTTTTGCTAAAAAAAGTCACAAAAAGCTACAAGTGCAATCTGACCGAAGGTCCGCGGCTGCTAGGAGCCTGTTGTACTTGTAGGTTATTATGGCTTTTTTCAAGGAAAAAAGCCATAATAACCACGATAAATGGGCTCCTTACGCAGTTTGTAAGGTGAAAAATCGCCTGCAAGGCGATTTTTGGCGGTTTTATGCGCGAAGCGCAACAAACTGCTAGGAGCCTCTCTTTTTCGCCTTCTTTTACTTGGCGGTTAAAATTCCTTACCGGATCATTCAGGCTAAATAACCTACCAGGCTTCCGATCTGATAGACGGCGAAACAGAGGAGCCATCCCAGGCAGGAAAGGAAGGCAAATTCAAAAACCAGCCATTTCGGGCCCACTTCGGCCTTGATGGTGGTCAGGGCAGCGAAGCAGGGCGGGATGATCAGGGTGAAGAGCATGAGCGAGAAGGCGGCCAGGGGCCTCATGCCGGAATCCTTCCGTATGGCATCCCGAAGCCCCAGCTCTTCGACCTCCTCCCCGGCGCCTGCCTTGTAGAGGATGCCCAGGGTAGAGACAATCACTTCCTTGGCGGCGAAACCCGTTACCAGGGCGACGGCGATCTTCCAGTCGAAACCCAGGGGCCGGAACACAGGCTCGATAGCACGGCCGATTTGCCCGGCAAAACTTGAAGCCAGGGCGTTCCCGGCGGCGGTATTCTCAATATAAGCCGCCAGTTTCTGTTCCGTGGCGCCGGGATTTTCCAGGGCAAAGGCGGCGCTGAGTTCGGCCTTTTCCCCCTCCCCCATGGCGTAGGCGGGGAAGCTGGTAATGGCCCAGACGAAGATGGAGGCCGCCAGGATCACGGTGCCGGCTTTTTTGATATACATCCAGGTCTTTTCCCGAACATGCCAGAGGATTCCCCGCAAAGTAGGCGCCCGGTAAGGTGGGAGTTCCATCACAAAGGGGGCGGCCTCTCCCCGGAGGACGGTTTTGCGCAAGACCAGGGCGCAGACCAGGGAAAGAGCCGCCCCGATCCCGTAGACGAGGATCACCATGCCGGCGGCGTTCCGGGGAAAGAAGGCCGCCGCTAAAAGGGCGTGGACCGGGAGCTTGGCCCCGCAGCTCATCAGGGGGGTAACCAGGACGGTGATGATCCGGTCCCGGGGGCTCTTGAGGGTTCGGGCGGCCATGACGGCCGGGACCGAGCAGCCGAACCCCAGCATCATGGGGAGTACGGACTGGCCGTGGAGGCCGAAGGTATGGAGGAACCTGTCGGTGGCAAAGGCCGCCCGGGACATGTAGCCTATGTCTTCAAGAACCGAGAGGATGAAGAAGAGGATCACGATGAGGGGAACAAAGGAGAAGACCCCGCCCACCCCGCCGATGACGCCGTCCGCGGCAAGAGAGTTGAGGGGGCCCGGGGGCAGCAGGTTCCTGCAAAGGCCCCCCAGAAAGCCGAAGAACTTTTCAAGCCATTCCACGGGGTATTCCCCCAGAAAAAAGGTGAGCCGGAACATAGCCCAGAGGACCAGGACAAAAATCGGCAGGGTCAGGAAGCGGTTCATGATTACCCGGTCAAGGGCGTCGGTGAAGGAAAAATCGGCGCCCTTTATGAGACGCGCCGATTCCCTCACCGCTCCCCGGATATATCCGTAGCGCTGCTCGCTGATGACGATCTCCGAGTCCTTGCCGAAGTGTTTCTCGATCCAGAGGGCCGCCTCCCTGGCGCGGGCCGCAACGGCGCCGGCATCGGCGTGCCCCTTGAGGCGCTCAAAAGCGTTGGCGTCTTTTTCCAGGAGCTTGACCGCCAGCCACCGGGCGGAGATTTTTTCGCCGAACCTTTCATCCTCCCGGATAAGATCTTCCAGGGCCTTCAGCCGCGGCTCAATCTCGGCGCCGTAGGAGACAGACTTGCCGCGGTGGAGCAGAAGGGGGCTTCCGGCTTTTCCCAAGACGGTTTCGTCGATGCAGTCCAAAAGGGCTTTCACGCCCGCGCCCCTGGTGCCTATGGTTTTTACCAGGGGGATCCCCAAGCTCCGGGACAGGGTTTTTTCATCGATCACGATGCCCCTGGCTTCGGCCTCGTCGGTCATGTTCAGGGCGCCGATGACGGGAATCCCCAGTTCCTGAAACTGGAGGCAGAGGTAGAGGTTCCGTTCCAGATTGCCGGAGTCAAGGACATCCACAATGACGTCGGGCCTTTCGCCGGGCTTTTCGCTGAGGATAAAATCCCTGGCCGCTATTTCGTCCGCGGAATAGGCGGTAAGGCTGTACACCCCGGGAAGATCGGTGAAGCAGTAATCCCGGCCGTCCCGGGTCAGCCTTCCTTCCCGTTTCTCCACCGTCACCCCCGGATAGTTCCCCACCTTGTGGTGGGCGCCGGTGAGGGCGTTGAACAGGGTGGTCTTCCCGGAGTTCGGATTTCCCGCCAGGGCGATTCTCAGAGCGGGTCCCTTCATGTTTCTTCCCCCTTGCCGCTTTCTTTCCCGGGGAGGCGGCTCCTTTCTCCGGCCCCCCCGGGGACCGCCGGCCAGCCGCCGCCGGGATCAACCTCGATGCCGGCGGCCTCGGAGCGCCGGATGAGGAGGTCGTATCCCCGGATGCGTATCTGCAAAGGCCCCCGGAAGAATCCTTCCCGGACCACCGCCCCCTCCGTCCCTGCGGTAAAACCCATGTCGGCCAGGCGTTTGCCCACTTCCTTTCCCAGGACGACCTTGATTACTTTGAAAGAGGCCCCGCTGGGGGCATCGGATAAAAACATCAACCGGCAGATCCTCGTTTTTATTCTAGGAGTTTGTTGTGCTTTGCGCATATTCATAAAATGAATATTTATACCTTACAAACTCCGAAAGCATGCCCGTTGATCGAGGTTTTTTGCATGAATATGCAAAAAACCTACAAGCGCAACAGGCTGCTAGAGGCTTTCCCAAAACGTCGGTTTTGGAAAAGCAACCTTATTTATACTCCTAATTCTATAACAAAACAAAGGCGATTGCACTCCCCAAAGGATTCCGCGGTTTCCCTCTCCCTCCTTCGCGGTTTTTTTGCTCCTCCGTGATGCAGCAATTTTACTTTTAGAGAGACTGAGAAGTGTAGACAAGAAATTCTCATAAAATATGCAACCAGCGGGTAGTTTTTTGCCCCTGCGTTGGCTTGCTGTGGCAGTTTTTTCACTTT
>JAISRW010000133.1 GCA_031273405.1 Treponema sp. | reverse complement strand
CAGGGGGAGGGGAGCGCCTTTACTATCACCCTGCCGGTTCCCCAGAAGGAGAGGCGGCTCATCGGAGGACCATTGTGAAATTCAAGCTCCTGGTAGTGGACGACGAAAAGAACATACGGGAAGGACTCGCCGCGGCCCTGGAAATGGAAGGCTACGAGGTGGAAACCGCCGCCGACGGCTCCGAGGGCTGGAAGGCTTTCCAGGCAGGGGACGTGGATCTGGTGATCACCGATCTCCGCATGCCCGGCATTTCAGGTGAAGATCTACTCAAAAAGATAGAGGCCCAGGCGCCGGGGATTCCGGTGATTGTCCTCACCGGCCACGGCACCGTGGAAAACGCCGTGGAAGCCATGCGGAACGGGGCCTGGGATTTCCTCACCAAGCCGGTGAACCTGGATCATCTTTCCCAGCTTATAAAGCGGGCCCTGGCCAACCGGGAACTGGTCCTCAAGCACCGCCGGCTGGAAGAAGAACTGGAACAGAAGAAACAGTTCGAAACCATCATCGGCACCAGCGTTCCCATGCGCCGGGTCTTCGACATGATAAGCCGGGCGGCTCCTTCCCGGGCCTCCATCCTTATCACCGGGGAGTCCGGGGTGGGGAAGGAGCTCGTGGCCGACGCTATCCACGAGCTTTCACCCCGGAAGGGGAAGCCCCTGATCAAGGTTCACTGCGCGGCCCTGTCGTCGAGCCTGCTGGAAAGCGAACTTTTCGGCCACGAGAAGGGGGCCTTTACCGGGGCCATGTCCAGGATGAGGGGCCGTTTTGAACTGGCCAACGAGGGCACCCTCTTCCTGGACGAGATAGGAGAGATCGAACAGAACATACAGATCAAGCTTCTCCGGGTTCTCCAGGAGAGGAAATTTGAAAGGGTGGGGGGAGAAGAAACCATCGAGACCAATGTGCGTATCGTGGCGGCCACCAACAAGGATCTCAAGGCTGAGATTAAAAACGGGAGCTTTCGGGAAGACCTCTATTTCCGGCTCAATGTGGTGAACATCCACGTCCCCCCTCTGCGGGAGCGGAAAGACGATCTCCCCCTGCTCATTACCGCCTTTCTCAAAGAGTTTGCTTCGGAGAACGGCAAAACCATCGAAGGGATCAACGAAAAGGCCCGCTCCCGGCTCTACGCCTACGACTGGCCGGGCAATGTCCGGGAACTGCGGAACTGCATGGAGAACGCCGTGGTCATGACCCGGGGCCCCCTGATCACCGAAGAAGACCTCCCGCCGGGGCTCCGGGACGGCAGCGAGGAGGGCTGGATACGCATCCCCCTGGGGGTCACCATGGAGGAGGCGGAAAAAGCGGTAATCCGGAACACCCTCTCGGCCTGGAACGGCAACAAAAGCAAAACCGCCGAAGTCTTGGGCATAGGTCGTAAGACCCTCCACCGCAAACTCCAGGGCTTCGGCATGGCCGGTTGGGAGGAGGAGGACGAGGGCGAGGAAGGCTGACAGGGATTAAGTTCGGTTTCCGGTTGAGCTTTTCCTGTCTCCTCTGCTCGTATAACCGTTCGTCACTCATTCCCTGCCTTTCCTTTAATATTATCATATTATCATGCCTGCCGGTACACATACCGGCGGTTTTGCTTTTAACCATGAAATGCACGAAAAGAAAACAACCGCTTTGGGTAGTTTCGCGGTACTTGAAAGTAGTGTGTTTTCCTTTTTCGTGTCTTTTCGTGCTTTTAGTGGTTGAATTTCTTAGAAATAAAATTGCTGTACCCATACCAGAGGGGTCGGAGGGTGGTTTAAAATTTAAAATGCCATTTTGAAATACCTTGATGATCACAGTTATTATATGGTATAGTATTGAGGCTTTCCCAAAACTAACCGGGTTTTGGAACCGGCTCAATCAACAACCTCGGGGCAAGCTCAGACCGTAGGTCTGACGAACCTGCGGTTTCAAACGACAGATTCGGCGGGGTATTAAACCCCTTCGATACAGAAGTTTTCTCAAAACTCGGTTAGTTTTGGGAAAGCCTCTACAAATAAACAAAAGGAGTTATGCAATGCGGTACAGGAATTACGGAAAATTGGGTTTTCAGGTCTCCGCCCTCGGTTTGGGCTGCATGCGGCTTCCCCGGCTCTACAAGGAAGACACCAACACGGCGGAAGTGGACCGGGAAAAGGCCTGGGAAATCATACGACATGCCGCGGATCACGGTATCAACTACTTTGATACCGCCTACGGTTACCATAACAGGACCAGCGAGGAGGTCCTGGGAGAAGCCCTGGAAGGGGGCCGCCGAGAAAAGGTCAAAATTGCTACCAAGCAGCCTTTTTCCGTGATGACGGACCTCAAATCGGGGGGTGGGAAGACCGTTCTCGAAAACGCCAGGAGGAACCTTGAAAATACCCTCAAAAAGCTCAGGACCAGTTATCTTGATGTGTACCTCATCCATAATATCCAGGTCTCAACTTGGCAAGATATTAAAGAAAACAGGATCATCGAAGAATACGAAAAATTCCGCGCCGAAGGCCTTATCCGGGCTATCGGCTTTTCCTACCACGGCAAATTTCCCTGCTTTAAGGAGGTGTTGGAATTCTACGACTGGGGCATGTGCCAGATACAGCAAAATCTGCTTGACGTTGATAACGAAGCCACAGTCGAAGGCATAAGGCTGGCGGGGAAAAAAGGCTGCGCCCTGGTCATCATGGAACCTCTGCGGGGCGGAGGGCTTGCCTCTCCTCCCCCGGCTGTCGCCTCGGTCTATGCGAAATACCCGGCAAAGCGGAGCGCCGTCGAATGGGCCTTCCGCCATATCCTCAACTTCCCCGAGGTGAGCACCGTTTTAAGCGGCATCACCACCCTGGAGCAGCTCAAAGAGGATATCGAGATTTTCTCCAAACCCGATGCGGTTCCCAACTGCCTCAGCGAGGAGGAGGAAAAGATCCTCGCCGGGGTCAGGGCCGCATACAAGTCCCTGGTTTCCGTCCCCTGTACTGCCTGCGAGTATTGTCTGCCCTGTCCAAAGGGCGTTAATATTCCGGGGGTTTTCGCCAGGTACAACGAAGGCGCCATGTTTGGCAGCTACGCCCAGCCTCAGCGGAACTATTTTTTCCAGGTCAGGAGCGGCCAGGACGCTTCCCGCTGTATAGCCTGCGGTGCCTGTGAAAAGAAGTGTCCCCAGCATATAGACGTCATCGAGAAACTTAAGACCGCCCACGAGGCCCTCAAGGGATGGGTTGAGTAACTCAACTGACGAAAACACGAAGCCCATACTCTATGCCGTTCGGGATCATATTCCGGCGCCGGATCATTGAGTCCAATCAAGCCGCTGGCAGCCTGTTGCTTTTGTAGGTTTTTGTGACTTCTTTAGCAAAAAAAGTCACAAAAACCACGATTTTCAGGGCTGCACGAACCAGAGGTTCGATGGGAGTCTGCAGGGTAAATCGAACCGAAGGTTCGCAACCGCCTAATCGGCGGTTTTTTGAGGTTTTATGCGTGAAGCGCAACAGGCTGCTAGTGTACCGTCTCGTTGATAAATAGCATAATTAAAATAGGTAAACCCCCGGATTTGCCGGGGGTATTTGACTGCTGTCATCTCATACCTCTTTGGTTTCAAACTTGGGATAGAGCG
>JAISRW010000073.1 GCA_031273405.1 Treponema sp. | reverse complement strand
CCCGCCCCGGAGGATATGGTGCCCACGAAGCTTAAAAACAACAGGCTGGCAAAGCTCATCAACCCCCTGACGGACTTCCTTGAGGTTACGCCGGGTTACCACGAAATTGATATTTCCGGCTGGTTCCTCTTCTTCTTTGTCATTTTCTTCGGGATGATATTCAGCGACGCGGGCTACGGGGCTTTGATCCTGGTGCTTGCCCTCCTGGGTATCGTCAAAACGGCCAAAAAAGGCGTTCCGCCTATCTTCAAACTCCTTTTCCTTCTGGGGCTTTCCAACTTTGGCTGGGGGGTCCTCACCTGTTCCTGGTTCGGCATCAAGGCCGCCGAGCTCCCGGATTTTTTCCAAAACATATCCCTGCCCCTGGTTTCAAACGCCGTGGCTGCCCGGTCGGCAAGGGACAGCGCCATTGTCCAGCAGAATTTGATGATCTTCTGCTTCTCCCTGGCCCTGTTTCAGCTTTCAATCGGGCACATACTGGCCATACTCCATGATAAGTCCCTGAGAATACTGGCCCATGTAGGCAGCATCGCCATGCTCGGGGGGATGTACTTTATCATTCTTTCCCTTATCGCCAGCAACGAAGCCCGGCAGATTCCCATGTATACCCAGGCGGTCTATGTTTTCGCCGCCGGTTTTGTCCTCAACTTTGTGTTCGCCGGTTATGAGGGAAGCATAGGCCGCTCGATTCTGGAAAGCCTTAAAAACATAATTTCGGTGATCCTGGGCATTGCCAACATATTTTCCGATATTATGTCCTATATCCGGCTTTGGGCCGTGGGCCTTGCGGGCTCGGCGATTGCGGATACGGTTGATACCATGGCCGCCCAGATCAGCGGGATAGCCGGCCCCATAGTGGTGCATTTTATCGTATTCCTCCTGGCGGCCCTTCTTCTGGTCTTCGGCCACGGCCTCAACCTCATCCTCAACGCCCTTTCGGTTCTGGTTCATGGCGTCAGGCTCAATACCCTGGAGTTTTCGGGCCATGTGGGACTTACCTGGGCGGGTACCGCCTATAGGCCTTTTGCAAAACGGGCTATTCGCTCCCGCGAATAGCGTAAATATAGAAGACGGGCCGGTTAATCCCGGCGACTTCAAAATTAGGAGAATGATATGAATTTAGGTTTGATAGGCGCGGGACTGGTGATGGGTTTAGCCGCCGTAGGATCGGCAATCGGTATCGGCATCGCCGGTCAGGCAGTTATCGGAGCGTGGAAAAAGTGCTATATCGCCAACAAGCCCGCGCCTATGACCCTGCTCGCCTTCGGAGGGGCTCCCTTAACCCAGACTTTCTACGGCTATATTTTGGGCTTCCTCTTTATGAAGCCCGCGGCCTTGGCGGCGGTGAACGATCCCCAGAGAGGCTCCCTCTTCCTGGGCATAGGTATCGCCTCGGGGCTCGCCATAGCCTTCTCCGCCATTGCCCAGGGCAAAGCCGGAGCGGCCGGCGCGGACGCCGCCGGCGAAACCGGCAAGGGTTTTGTCAACTACATGATGATCGTAGGTATCTGCGAAACCGTCGCCATCTTCGCGATGGTACTCTCCATGATCAGCCTTGGTCTCTGACAAGGGACTGATAAAATCTTAACCAAAAGCCGCGGACGCCGCAGATACCGGGTGGTACACCTCCCGGCGGCCGGCGGCCGGTTTATTTAATTTCGGTCCTGTAAGTGTCCCACAATACACGCAGCATACAAATTGGCGGCTTTGAACATATCGAACCGGTCACTATCGGGGGCGGAGCGCCTGTGGTTATTCAGACCATGTGGAAAGACCGCTTCTCGTTTTCGGATCTGGAAGGCAAGACGGGGGAGGCCGCGGTAGAAAGGATAGTGCGGCTTAAACAGATGGGCTGTTCCCTGCTTCGTTTTGCCGTCCCGGACATCCAGTCCGCCGAGGTTCTGGGGAACCTGGCTTCCATGGTTTCCATGCCCCTGGTGGCGGACATTCACTTCGATCATAAGATCGCCCTCCGCTGCCTGGATTATCCCATAGCAAAAATCCGTATCAATCCCGGCAATATCGGCAGTCCCGAAAAGGTCCTGGCGGTGCTGGAAAAGGCCGCCGCCAAGGGGAGACCTATTCGCATAGGCGTAAACGCCGGGAGCCTTCCCGGCGATCTCCGGCGCAAGGTAGATTCCGGCGAACTGGAAAGGGCAGAAGCCCTGGTGCAGTCCGCGGAACGGGAACTGGCTATATTCGAAAAATTCGGCTTCAAAAACGCCATGGTATCAATGAAAGCTTCGGGAATTACCGATACTATAAGGGCAAACAGGCTTCTGGCCAAGCGGACCGATGTCCCGCTTCATCTTGGGGTTACCGAGGCGGGTCCCCATGTGGCGGGAGTGGTTCGGAATACCGCGGCCCTTATGGTTTTGCTCCGGGAAAGCATAGGGGACACCATCAGGGTTTCCCTTTCGGATACCATGGAACGGGAGATAATCGCCGGCAGAGAGATCCTTAACGCCCTTGAGGATATGAACGGCCGGCCCGAAAACCGCAGGGGGGTGGTGATAATCTCCTGTCCCCGCTGCGGCCGGAACGGTTTTGATACCCACGGCTTTACCGAGCGCTGGCAGAGTCGGCTCTACAGCCTGGACAAGAATATAACCGTGGCGATCATGGGCTGCGCGGTAAACGGCCCGGGAGAAGGCCGCCAGGCGGATCTGGGGATAACCGGCGCGGGAGAAAAGGTCCTGATCTTCCGTCATGGCGAAGTCATTCGCACCATCGATGCCGCCGAGGCCGATGAAGCCTTTCGGGAGGAACTGGAAAAATTTTAGCACTTTGCCGCGTTTCGAGCATAAAATCCTCACCAACCGCCGGGGAGGCGTTTAGATCTTTCCCTATTCCGCCCTTCTCCCTTATTCTCTTCTCCCTGGTCTTATGCGCCGCCGCGCCGGTTTTTGCCCAGCAGGCCCGTCCCTGGTGGTATACCCTGGAAGAGGGGAAGCTTTTTTTCCGCGCCGGCGCCTACGGAAAGGCCCTCATGGCCTTTGACGACGCCCGGAGAACAAGGGCGGCCCAGTTTTCCCGGATGGAGCAGGATATGATCAACCTCCTTTCCCTTCCGGATGTCCGGCGTTTTGGCGATTCCCTGGAACGGATAGAGACCTATATCAGCGATGAAAAACAATCCGCCGCCGCCGCGGCCCTGGCCGAGCTTTATCACCGGGTTCCTAAAGCCTCCCTGGGAGGATCGGTAAACCGGGTCCTTGAGGAGCTTGACCGGCTTAAGGCATATCCCGAAGCGGAGTATTGGCTGGGCGAAACCTACAGGGTTGAGGGAGAGCTGGGACTGGCCTTGAGGCAGTACCGGACGGCATATGCCCAGCGGCGCCTTTTGGAAATTCCCTCTTTTGAAGTAGAAATTTTGTACAAGATAGCGGATATCCACCGGCTCAGGATGGAATACCAGGAGATGGAAAAACAGGCCAGGGATATCCTGGAAGGGACCGGCCCCGGCGGGACCGCCAGGGACAGCCTCTGGGTCCAGGAATTAATCCGGGCCGGTATGTCAAGAGTCCTGGAAAATGACGGGATCAGCCGGTTTTTGACCCTTTACCGTTATAATAATATACCCGTGGAAAGGGTCCACAGGCTTCTGGGTTTCTTTTGTTTTTCTTCAAGCCGCCACCCCCTAGCGGCGGAACATCTGATGTTTGCTTTTCTCATTCAAAACACCGTTCTAATAGAAGAAGTAATCCGCGGCCGCTACGATTTTGTCTTTACCTCCCCGGAGGCCCTTATGGACGAGATCCGGCACAAGCCCCGGTTCGAGGCATTCCTGGAGGAGACCGAATATTTTAAAACCGCCTACTATCTCGGGTCGGCCTTTTTCGCCGCAGGCAAGCAGAGGCCCGCCAGGGAACTGTGGGCTTTTCTCGCGGCTTGTCCCGAAGCCGGAGAATGGCAGGTCCGCTCCCAGACCCAACTCCGCAGCCCCTATATCGAAAAAGCCCAAGAAACGCCTTAGCGTTTCAGAAAGGCTTTAGCGTTCTGTCTTATTTTGTTTTCTTTTTTTGTCCGTGTAGTCGAACCATCGAACCATCGAACCGAAGGTTCGCGGTTCGCGGTTCGCGGTTCGATGTGTGGCCTGTGGTTAAAATGCCGCCATCTGAGGCTTTCCCAAAACTAACCGAGTTTTGGGAAAAGCTCATCTGCTTCTTTACTTTCTCTCTCCCAGGGCCGTATAAGGAAGTCGGGGCTGGACGCATTTATAGGCATGGCGGATGATCCTGCCGCCGGCGACAATTTCTTCCATCCTGTGGGCGCACCAGCCGGCGACCCTGCTGACCGCGAAAAGGGGGGTATAAAGTTCCGAAGGAATCCCCAGCATCCTGTACACAAAGCCTGAATAAAAATCGATGTTGGAGCAGATGTCCTTGTTGGAGCCTTTAACCTTTCTGAAAACCTCGGGGGTGAGCCGCTCTATGAGCCGGTAAAGGTTAAATTCCCGGGTAAGATTTTTTTCTTCCGCCAGGAGAGCGGCCTTATCTCTGAGGAGTATGGCCCGGGGGTCCGATTTGGTGTAGACCGGATGCCCTTGGCCGTAAATGAGCCCGGAGCCGTCAAAGGCTTCGCCCCTGAGTATGGCGGCCAGGTAGGAAGCCACCTCTTCTTCGCTCTCCCAGAGTTTCACGTTTTTCTTGATGTCGTCCATCATCCCGATTACCTTGATATTGGCGCCCCCGTGCTTAAAGCCCTTCAGGGATTCTATCCCCGCGGTAATGGCCGAAAAGGTATCGGTATCGGCGGAAGAAACAAGATGGACTGCGAAGGTTGAATTGTTGCCGCCTCCGTGTTCCGCGTGGAGGACCAGGGAAAGATCCAGGATCTCCGCCTCAAGGCGGGTAAACCTCTGGTCCGGCCGGATAAGGGAAAGCATGGTTTCCGCTGTGGAACAGGCGGCTTCGGGGAAATGGATAATGAGGCTCTCGTGATCAAAGTAATGCTTTTTCGCCCTATAGGAATAGGCCACAATGGTAGGGAACCGGGCAATAAGCTCCAGGCACTGGCGCAGCACATTCTCCGGGGACTGGTTTTCGGGGTCGCCGTCGTAGGAATAGAGGGTAAGAATCGAGCGGGCCAGCTTGTTCATGATGTCCCGGGAAGGGAGCTTCATGATGGAATCTTCGGCAAAGTTATCCGGCAGCGCCCTGCTGTTGCCCAGGAGGGAAGAAAAATCCTCCAGCTGGGTCCGGTTGGGGAGCCGGCCGAAAAGGAGGAGATAAACCGCTTCTTCAAAGCAAAAACGGTTTTCCCTGGCGGCGGCGGCGACCAGTTCTTCGATGTCAAAGCCCCGGTAGTAGAGCTTCCCGTCCACCGGGACCTTCTCCCCCTCGTCTATGATATAGCCGTGGACATCCCCAATCCGGGTAAGGCCCACGAGCACGCCGGTTCCGTCGGCGTTGCGGAGGCCCCGTTTGACATTGTACTTACCGTACAAGTCCACATCGATATAGTCGTTGCCGGTTATTTCCGTGATATAATCTCTGACCCCGTTCATGCCTCAGCTTCCCTTGCCCGAATCTTCTTCCCGGATCTGGACCCGGCGTATTTTGCCGCTTATGGTTTTGGGAAGCTCGGTCACGAATTCCACGATCCTGGGGTACTTGTAGGGGGCCGTGGTTTTCTTCACATGGTTCTGAAGTTCCAGCTTGAGGGCCTCCGAGGGAACCCAGCCCTTGGCCAGGACCACCGTAGCTTTGACGACGGTACCCCGGTCGGGATCGGGAATCCCGGTGACCGCGCATTCCAGCACCGAAGGATGCTCGTGGAGGGCGCTTTCTACCTCGAAGGGGCCTATGCGGTAACCTGAGCTTTTTATCACGTCATCGGTACGGCCCACGAACCAGTAATAGCCGTCTTCGTCCTTCCAGGCCACGTCCCCGGTATAGTAAATATCCCCGTACCAGACCGAATCGGTCAGCGCCTGATCCCGGTAATAGCCGCCGAACATTCCCGTGGGCTTTATTTTGCCGGTCCGGACAACGAGCTGCCCTTCCTCGCCCATGGCGCAGGAGGATCCGTCTTCCCTGAGGAGATCGATGTCGTAACCCGGCGAAGGCTTCCCCATGGAGCCGGGCCGGGGCTCGATCCAGGGGTAGTAGGTGCACATGGTAACCGTAAGCTCCGTCTGGCCGTAACATTCGTGGAGCCGGAGGCCGGTTCCCTCCAAAAACTGCTCGTAAATTTCAGGGTTCAGGGGCTCCCCGGCCACG
>JAISRW010000065.1 GCA_031273405.1 Treponema sp. | reverse complement strand
GCCTGTCCCAAAACTATTTTACTGTGAGCTAAAAGCTCACGGTTTTGGGACAGGCTCTCGGAAAAAGCGGTCAAATAGCCCGCTTTTTCCCCTAAATTTAAGGTTGCTTTCCCAAAACTGCAGTTTTGGGACAGCCTCTAGTTTTTCTTGGCTTCGTTCCAGTATTGATCCATGACGGACAGGTTTTGCGGCGTCATTACCTGGCCTGTTTCCTTCATCCGTTTTTCGACATATTTAAACCGCCTGGTGAATTTGAGATTGGTTCTTTGGAGGGCTACCGAAGGCTCAACTCCCAGATAGCGGCAAAGGTTCACCGCGGAAAAAAGCAGGTCTCCGAGTTCCTCCTCCAGGGCCGCCGGAGAAGACGGGGCTTCCTGGGTCCTGCTTCCGGCGGCAGATAAAACCTCCCGCAGCTCTTCTTCTATTTTGGCGCTGACTCCCCTGATATCGGGCCAGTCGAAACCAGCCTTGGCGGCTTTCTTCTGGAGCTTCCATGCCCGGTCCAGCGGCGGGAGGCCCCGGCTTACTTCGTCCAGGATCGAATCTTTGGGCTTCCGGCCTTCCTGCTCAACCTTAATCTGGGCCCAATTGCTGAGAACCTCGGCGGAACTCAGCCGCCGGCCGTCCCTCGCCCCGGCTTCGCCAAACACGTGGGGATGCCTGCGGACGAGCTTTGCCGCAATATCCTCAAGCACGTCCTTCACGGTGAAATGGCCGTCCTGTTCGTGCATATAGGCAATCATGACGGCCAGAAGAAAAATATCCCCCAGCTCTTCCTGAACATGGGAAGGGTCTTCCTCGTCGATAGCTTCTACGCATTCGTAGGTTTCTTCGATTAAGTCTCCCCTCAGGGAGAGAGGGGTCTGTTCTCTATCCCAGGGGCAGCCGCCGGGGGATCGAAGCCGGACCACTATATCATAGAGCTTTCTGAAAGCTTCGGCTTCGTTCGCGGTTTGTTCGTTCAGGATTTGTTTGTTCAATCGGAGCCTCCTCGTTCAATGAACAAGCAGTGAAAAGCTAAAAAGGCTTTTCGCTGAGGGACGTTAGCCCCCTCGTGGGTAGTTACAAAATTTGTTTCTTTTTCCACTCCGGCAGGAGGGTTTCGGGACCCGAGGCCAGAGCCTGGAGGAAAAGAGAAGCGGCGGCTTCCAGGACCTGTTCCAGGACGGGCTTTTCGGCGGCGCTAAAATCCGAGAGAACCCACTCGAAGACTCCCCGGCCGCTCCCGGGGGGGCCGCCCTGGCCGGGCAGCCTGCTGTCAGGCCGGCCTATGCCTATCCTGAGGCGCCAGAAATCGCCGGTATCCAGCCGGGCTTTTATGGAACGCAGGCCGTTATGCCCTCCCAGGCCGCCTGAAAATTTCAGCGAAAGGCTCCCCAGGGGCAGTTCCAGTTCGTCGTGGACCGCGAGGATACGCTCAGGGGGGATCTTGAAAAAAGAGGCCGCCGCCTCGACCGAATCCCCTGAAAGATTCATGTAGGTTTCGGGCATGAGAAAATGAAACTTTGGAGGAAGCTCCTCGCCGGCAGCGCCTGCAAGACGGCGGCCTTCTATATCCGCGTAGAGGCCCTTGAATTTTTTCCGCCACAGCAAATTCCCGTGGAAGGGAAGCTTGAGAGCCAGGAGCCGCCCCGCGTTATGCCGGTTAAGCGAATATTCCCGGCCGGGATTCCCCAAAAAGACCGCCAGCTCAATCATGGGCCGGTTCCCCGGGATTCATCCCAAATCGCCTCTGCAGGAAATGATGCGGGAAATAAGGCCGTACCTGGCTGCTTCTTCGGCGCTCATCCAGTAATCCCGGTCCGTATCCTTTTCAACCTGCTCGCGGGGTACGCCGGTTTCGTCGGCGATGAGGCGGTTGATTTTTTCCCTGAGCTTGTCCAACTCCCGGGCGTGGATTTCGATGTCCGTGGCCACGCCCCTGATTCCCGAAAGGGGCTGGTGAATGAGGTAATGGCTGTTGGGAAGGCCGACCCGCCGTTCTTTGGGACTGGCAAGCTGAATAATAGCCGCCGCGCTGGCCACGAGGCCCATGCCTATGGTCCAGACCGGGGGCTTTATAAAACGGATCATATCGAAGATGGCGTACCCCGCATCGGCGTCTCCGCCGGGGGAATCAATGAAGATACGGACGGGTTCATCCCCCATGCTTTCCAGAAGTATGAGCTGCCTGATGGTCTTTTCGGCCAGATCTTTTTTGATTTCCCCCGAAAGCAGAATGGTTCTGGTTTTGAGCATTTTGGACAGCAGAAGGTCCGCCCCCGGACCTCTTGATTTTTCCTCTTCCTCATCCTCTTCTTCGTTAGAGCGCCGAGGGCTGATGTTTGCATCGCCGCGATTGTATCCGTCACGATTATATTTATCCGCCCGGAACTGGTTCATAAAATCCTCCGAAAAGTTTACTTACTCGAGGCAGTTCCAAAATGTCAGATTTTGGAACTGCAACCTTAGATTTAGGAGAAAAAGCGGGCCGGACTTTAGTCCGATTAGACCGTTTTTTCCAAGAGCCGGGCCAAAACTAACCGAGTTTTGGAACCGGCTCACTCTAATATACCCAACAGACCGCACCGCCGCAAGCCCGCTTAAATAACAGGCCAGCGCATATAAACTTTTTGAATTTGAAAAAACCGTAAATATTCTATACAATAGCCTCAGATAAGAGCAATCAACCAACCTAGCAGTTTGTTGCGCTTCGCCCATGAAACCTCCAAAAATCGCCTGCAAGGCGATTTTTTACCTTACAAACTGCGTAAGGATGCCCAATAGTCGTGGTTTTTGTGACTTTTTTTGCTAAAAAAAGTCACAAAACCTACAAGTGCAACAGGCTCCTAGGAACCCGCTCACGCGGGGGAGGCAGAGCTCAGACCGTAGGTCTGACGGACCCTTCGGTTCGGCGGGGTATGGTTGTTCTCATAAGGTCTTTGACTCAGGATGCATACCCTTAGTTCCGCCCCCCAAGGAGCCGGGGTATGTACCCTTCGCAGCGAATCACGGAGGAGTATCAGGAGGAATCAATGCAATTAAGAATGGATCAGTTGATAAAAACCATAGGAACCGCCCTGGATATTGTTG
>JAISRW010000224.1 GCA_031273405.1 Treponema sp. | reverse complement strand
ACCATCCCCACCCCCATCGGGCCGCCCGCCGAGCACGTCCTCCTCCTCATCGAGCCTATCCATGTGCGGGAGCACCGCGTGGTCTGGGAGGTTGAAGAAACCGGCAGCAAGGCCAAACCTTACGGCTCCGACGGCGTGGTTCTACTCCGCAAGATCCTGGAGCACGGCGAGCCCGTCCCCACCACCGTCAAGGCCCTGGGCGAAAGCCGCCTCCTCACCAGAAACCACGTTACCCTCGAATACGCCGAAGAAGACCAGGGCAAACGCTGCGCCTACGCCGCCTGCTGGCAGAACGAAAAAGGCGACAAAGGTAGCTGGAGCGATATTATGGTGGTGGTCATACCGTAACTCCGTAAAACAGGAACACAGCGTGTGAATAGCCGGCTGTGTTCCTGCCGGCTCCTTGATGCGCCGTCCGTCTTGAGGCGGTTCCCCGTCTGTGGTATCTTACTACCATGAGCTCTACCATGATCCCTATTACCGAAATGACCGTCGGGGAGGCCGCGGGGCTGCGGTACATCCTCATGGATATAGACGACACCCTCACCAAGGACGGCAAGCTCCCGGCTTCTGCCTATTCGGCGCTCTGGGAACTGCGGGAAGCGGGCCTTAAAATTGTCCCCGTCACCGGGAGGTCTGCGGGGTGGTGCGATCTCATTGCCCGGGAGTGGCCCGCCGACGGCGTGGTAGGCGAGAACGGCGCCCTGGCCTTTTGGGAAGAACCCAAGGGCGGCAAACAGCGCCCTCTCCTTAAAGCTGAATTTCATCCCCGTGCGGTTAAAAACGATCATCCCGTGCTGGGGCGGGTAAAGGAACGGGCCTTTACGGAATTCCCGGAACTCAGGATGGCCAAGGATCAGTTTGCCCGGATCTTTGACATAGCCATTGATTTTGCCGAAGAAGACCCTGTCCTGCCTTTGAGCGCCGCTGAACGGATTCGGGCCATCGCGGAAGAAGAAGGGGCTCTGGCAAAGGTTTCGTCTATCCATGTGAATATCTGGATGGGAGCATACGACAAACTCTCCATGGCCGAGGGCTTTCTTTCCCGCCGCTTCGGCTGGCAAAGCGGCGCCGGGGATAGGGAGGTGGTCTTTGTGGGGGATTCTCCCAATGACGAGCCCATGTTCGCCCGCTTCCCCCTGGCCTGCGGAGTGGCCAATGTACGCCGCTATGGGGCCCTCATCAAAAAGCTCCCGGCCTATGCCGCCTCGAAAGAATGCGGCGACGGTTTTGCCGAAATCGCCGCAACCATCCTGGCAAAACGAAGGTGAAGGAGTTTGTAAGGTAAATCGAACCATCGAACCATCGAACCGAAGGTTCGCGGTTCGCGGTTCGCATCGCCTTGCAGGCGGACCGGAGGTCCGGCGGGATTGGTAAGGGGTAAAAGTTTATATGCGCCGGCCTTGGAATCCCGCTTGATATTATAAGCACATCGGGACATACTTTAAAAAAGCAAATATGGGCATCACGGAAAGAAAAAAACGAGAAAAAGAGGAACGCCGGAAATTAATCATGAACTGCGCCAAGGAGCTTATACTCCTTAAGGGTGTGGAAGGGGTCAGCATGGGCGATATAGCCCAAAAGGCGGAGCTCTCCAAGGCGACCGTGTATCTCTATTTTCCAAGCAAAGACGGTTTATTCAGGGCAATCTGTGAAAATTCGGCGAATGCTTTTACCGAATACATACGGCCCAGGCTTAAACCGGGGATTTCGGCCCTTGAAGGGCTCAGGGAGATTTGGAGGGGATATCTGGAATTATTCGGCGAATCGGAGGACATGGTTATCATCTTTAGCATGCGGCGTTTTTTGGACCCCCATGACCCGCTGGCCTTTTTAGACGGGCAGGATGGGGTTTCGGATGATTATACCTCCGTGTTTTTTGATCTGATAAAGAATTTAATTGACCAGGGTAAAGAAGAAGGGACCTTTGATCAGGATATTGACGCCGCCAGGGTAACCAGGATCATCCTCTCCCTTTTTTCGTATATTGTAGAAACGGTATCCAAGGTTCCCAGGACTCTCCGTAAATCACCGGTCATTGTTGACGAGATGAAAGCCGTCTTTCAGATTGTGTTCCGGGGTATCGCCCGTGAAGGAATCGATCGTTCCCGGCTGGACTTGCTGGAGAAGGTCTGAGATTTTTTGAGGGCCTTGGACTTGTTCGACAACCTATTTTACTGAACCCTGACGGGTTCGGGTTGTCGAACAAGTCTCGCAAAATGCTCCGCATTTTGCTGTTTTTAAGTGGAAGTTGTTCAAGTCCAAATCTATTAAGGTTAAATATTTATGTTAGAAAAATTTTATCGCCATCCTTGGTTGATTATTCTTGTCATCGGCCTTGTAACGGTTTTTTTCGCCCTTCAGCTTCCCAGGGCCGAGCTTGACAACAACAATATCCGCTTTGTGCCCGAAGACGACGAAGCCCGGCTGACCTCCACATATATTGACGACACCTTCGGGAGTTCCCTCTTTATGCTGGTGGGTCTGGAACGCCGGTACGGGGATATTTTCGATCCTGCCTTTATTAACCGCATAAGGGAATTTGTGGGCCGCATGGAAGAGATAGCGATAACCGGGGAGGTCAATTCCATCGCGTCCTCGGATTATATCTACGGCGAAGGGAACGCCATTGTGGTGGAAAAGCTGGTGAAGGAGGACTTTTCCGGCTCCGCCGCCGAGGTGGGGGAGCTCAAGAGGCGGCTCCTTTCCTGGGACATGTACCGCCGCTCCCTGGTCTCCGACGATTACCGGGCCACCCAGATCCTGGTGCCCCTGGACTTGGATTACGAAGACGCCGGCCGCCCGGAGGTGATCGACAGCTTCATTGAGATCCGGGACATTGCCAAAGAAATGTTCGCCCCTTACGCCGATGTCTACGTCACGGGGATCCCCATCATCAGCGCCACCATCAACGAGGCCATGAAGGCGGACCTGGCGGTCATGATCCCCCTGGTGGTTTTGGCGGTCCTCCTCATCCTCTTCTTCTCTTTCCGCCGCCTTGGCGCCGTGCTGCTGCCCGTCATAACCGTGGCGGCGGCGGTGATCTGGGCCATGGGGGCCATGCCTCTTTTCGGTGTCAAGCTCACGGTGCTTTCCACGGTGCTTCCGGTTATTCTTGTGGCGGTGGGCAGCGCTTACGGCATCCACGTGGTTACCCACTATCGGGATGACTACAGGCCGGGGATGAGCCGGGAAGAACACCGCGCTCTGGTGATCGACCTCATCAGGAAGATAGGGAAGGCCGTATTCCTGGCGGCCCTTACCACCTTCGCGGGGTTCGCCTCTTTTTGTTTTACCAGAGTTCTCCCTATACGGGAATTCGGCGTCTTTTCCAGCTTCGGGGTTCTTGCTTCCCTTCTGGTTGCCCTGACCCTCATACCCGCCCTCATCCTCATCCGGGGGTCGGAGCCCCTCAAGGCCGGCGGGGAGAGGAAGGCGGGATCTTCGGAAAGGGCCGATTCGCTTATCGCCGGTTTTTTCAGCGCCCTCACGGAAAAAAAGCGGACCGTCATTTGCTTCACCCTCCTCATTGTGGGCGTCTCGATTTACGGGGTGACCAAGCTGGACATCGACAATATCTTTGTGGAGTATTTTAGAACCACCACCGATATTTCCCGCTCCGATCGTTTTATCAGGGAAAAATTCGGAGGCTCCAAGGTGGTGAGCGTGGTGGCCAGGGCGGAGAGCACGGAAGAGCTTTTGCATCCCGATGTGCTGGGCGCCATGGACGGCCTGGGCCTTTTTCTGGAAGCCCGGGTCCCCGAGGTGGGCAAGGTGATGGGCTTTACGGACCTGGTAAAAAGGGTGAACCAGGTTTTTAACGCCGACGAAAGCCCCGACGGCATCAAGGCTAAGGCGGAAACGCCCGGCGGTTTTGAATTCGGCGACTTCGGGGATTTCGGCGATTTTGATGATTTTGGTTCCGCCGGTTTTGACGAAGGCCCTCCTGTCCCGGAGGCGGCGGCAGAGGAAGGTGAAGAAAAGAAACCCGCCACCGTCGAAGATCTGGTGGGGCTTTTAAGGCAGGCCGCGGGCTCGGGGAAGGACCGGTCAATGAACGCCAACGAGCTTATCCGGGAGGCCGAGAGGCTGGTCAATTACCAGGGGATGGCCTATTACGAGATCCCCGCCGACCCGGCGCGGTACGGCAAAACCAGCCCCGAGGAACTCCAGCGGCTGGTCTCCAATTATCTCCTCCTCCTTTCGGGGAACATCGATTCCTATGCCAACGATCCCCTGGAGCCGACGGCCATAAAGACCACGGTTCAGCTCCGAACCCTGGGGGAGGATGACACGGGCCGGGCCCTGGCCGAGATCCGCCGTTTTATCGGCGAGCATTTCCCCGGAAATATCAAGACCACCGTGGGAGGCAGCGCCCTGGTGGAAGCCTCTCTCAACCGGCTGGTGGTTCTGTCCCAGCTTTCGTCGGTGCTGATTTCGATCTTTCTGGTTTTTCTCATCATCGCGGTTTCCAACAAGTCCGTCCCGGCGGGAATCATCGGCATAGCCCCCCTTTCCATTTCGGTGCTGATAAATTTCGCGGTCATGGGCTTTCTGGGCATCAAGCTCAATATCGGGACTTCCATGGTAGCCAGCGTTTCCGTGGGAATAGGCATTGACTATACCATCCATTATATCGAGGCTTATAAGAGGGAGTACCGCCAAAGGGGAA
>JAISRW010000182.1 GCA_031273405.1 Treponema sp. | reverse complement strand
TTGGGAAAGCTGCCTTAGATTTATGGGAAAAAGCGGGCCGCAAGCCGCTTTTTCCAGGAGCCTGTCCCAAAACCGTGCGCTTCCAGCGCACAGTCAATTAGTTTTGGGACAGGCTCTATATCCAGATAATTTGTAAGATTTGAGATAAAACAGGAAATACCACGGTTTTTCCCTCTTTATTTTTCCCTTTTTCGACTGCGAACCGCGAACCATCGAACCGAAGGTTCGCGGTTCGATGGTTCGATTCGACTTCGCGGTTTATATTCTTCATGCTTATTTGCGGGTCAAGTTTAGCGCCTGCAATACGGGGAGCGGGAGGGGGGGAGCTTTCAAACCGACCGCACGGCCCCGGCAGCCTCCGGAAAATCATCCTTAAAAAAGGGAAAGGCGTGATGAACAGCGTGATAGACAAAAATTTTGAGCATCTTCCAAAACCAACCGAGTTTTGGGAGATGCTCTATGTTTATGGCTATTCTTTCAGTTCGTTGAGCTCTTTTAAGCCCCGGAGCTTAAAGGTGGCTTTTTCCTGAATCTGCCTCACCCGTTCCCTGGTGATTCCCAGGATTTTCCCGGTCTCTTCCAGGGTAAGGGGGCCTTCGCCGGCCAGGCCGAAACGAAGCTGGATGATCTTCATTTCCCTTTCGGAAAGATGGGAGAGGATCTCCTCCATGGTATCCTGGAGGGTCATGGAGAATACCATTTCAAAGGGCTCCGCCAGAGTTTCGTCCTTGATAAGATCCGCCAGGCGGGTAAGGTTCCCGTCGTCCACGATGGTATCAAGGCTGGTAGTTTCCTGGGAAAGCTTGACAATTTCCTTTACCTTGGAAACCGGCACCCCCAGGTATTCGGAAAGCTCTTCGTCCGAAGGGTCCCTGCCCAGGTCCTGGGTGAGTTGTTTGGCGACGAAATAGCATTTCTTGATGGTATTGAGCATGTGAATGGGAATGCGGATGACCCTGCCCTTGTCGGCGATGCTCTTGATAATGGCCTGCCGTATCCACCAGGTACCGTAGGTAGAAAAGCGGCAGCCCCTGGTATAATCAAAACGCTCCACCGCCTCTATGAGGCCGATATTCCCTTCGTCAATGAGGTCCAAAAGGGAAAGCCCCCGGTGCTGGTAATTTTTAGCGATAGAAACAACCAGGCGCAGATTGGAATTAATCATCCTGTTTTTGATATGAAGGAGAGCGTCCTCCAGGGCCTTGCGGCGGCTTTTATAATCCTGGTCCAGTTCCCTCCCGGCATAGATCTCTTCAAGCTCTTTTATCTGCCGGCGGAAGAAAACAATTTTTTCCCCGATATCCTGTTCCTCCCGGACATTCAAAAGAGGAAACTTGGAAATTTGCTTAAAATACAGGGCCAGAGGATCTGTCTCTTTGGCGGCTTTAGTTTTATTGGCGCTCCCCGAAGTCCTGGACGGACGCTCACTGTGAGGACGCTTTTTTATTCTACCCCGGTCCGATCCGGCTTCACCCATGGAAAGCAGTCTCACCCCTTTGTTTTTTCCCGTATACCCTGATATTCCTATTGAACTTGTTGTTTTTGACATAGAACACCCCTTAATGGCGTTTGCCTTTTTGTTATGTTTTTAAAATTTTGTGAAGAGCCTTTCAGGCGCGGGGGGCTTTGGCAGGATCAACCGGGGTATTATTACGATAAACAAGAAAGAATAACTGGGGTTTCTCAGACAACGCGTCAATTCCCAGCCTTCCCAACTCAGTCCCGGGGACTACCTTATCGCCCTCTTTTACCGATAAACTCTCACAACCGCCGTATACGTATAGATAGCCTCCTGACACCTGGACTATAGCGACTCTGCCGAATCCGCGATAAGGACCGGCCGAGATAACAGTTCCCTGAGTAAGGCTCTTAACCGACTCGGTTTTTTCGCCGGCGAGCACTACTCCGCTTAATTTACCGGCCATGTAGCTCACTTCCTTGGCAGCTACGGGCCACCGCACCGAAGCGTCCAGGGTTCCCGAAACCACCGCCCTGGGCTCGGCCGGAAAAACCGCCGGGGAAGCCTTTTGGGGAGAATCCCCCCGTTTTTCCGCCGCCGTCCCAGCCGCCGGAACGGTTCCCCCGGCCGAGGGAATCCGCAACAGATCCCCCGGCTTGAGCACATAGTCCCGGGGAAGATCATTGGCGGCCAGGACGGCGTCTACCGCTGCCTGATAGCGCCGGGCAATGCCGTAAAAGGTATCGCCCGGCGCCACCCGGTATTCGGTATAGCCCCCTGAGGGCGCCTCGGAACCGGGGATTCTAAGACGCTGGCCCGCCTTCAGTTTCGCGGGATCGGAAATCCCGTTAAACTTCATGAGCTCATCCCTGTCTATGCCGAAGGTCCGGGATATGGAATAAACCGTCTCCCCCTTCTGCACCGTATAAACCTTTTCTTCCGCGCCAAGTTCCGCAAAAGGCATGGCCGAGAAAAAAATCCATACCGCCATAAAAAAGCTGAAAACACCGTTTCGAAGGTTCATATCCTTATCTTATCGGCATTTCTTGTCTTTTTTATTACCGTTCAAGCATCCATTATATCGCGGTTTTGGGGTATTCACAAGCAAAATAAATGCAAAGAAAAGAGGAAATTATAAAAAACTGCATAAATTTCGATTAAAGCACCATTAATTCTCAAGCCGCGGTTTCAAACCGGCAGTCTGCCGGATCCCCTGGTTTTGAAAACCTACAAGCGCAATCGGACCGAAGGTCCGCGGCTCCTAGGGTTTTCAGGAACCCCGGACCGCGGCTATGATGTCGTCGGCCATTTTCTCCACCCCGTAAGCGAGCTTCCAGCCTATTTCAGCGGCGGCTTTGCCGCAGCCTATGGTCCATTCCTTGTAACCCGAGACCACGGCCATAATATCTTCCACCGGTTCATAGGTATATCGGGCGCCGGGGATTATCTTTTGGACATACTCCACCATCCTGCTGACCACCACATTGCCGGAGGCAATATTGTATATGCGGCTTTTTGCCTCCCCGACGGTCATGAGACGTATGAGGGCATCCACCGCGTCTTTGATGTATACCACGGGATAGGAGGTATCGGGAGTAACCTCTATGGCATAGGGTTCTCCTTTGGCGGCCTTTTCGGGGATCAGGGAAGTGAAGAGGCTGGCGGAACCGACGGCGGTACGGTTGGCCCCGGTGACGGCGGCAAAGCGGACGGCCCTGAAGTCCAGGCCGTGCCTCCTGTTATAGAGAAGCCCCATCTCCTCGGCCATGAGCTTGGTGAGGCCGTACCATCCGTCGGGCTCCAGCTTCATGTCCTCGGTTATGGGCTGGGGAAGAAAGCGGCCGTAAACGCCGATGGTGCTGGCGAAAACAACCCGCCGCCCCTGGGAGAGAGCCCCCTCCAGGACATTGCGGGTCCCCCCCAGATTAACCGCAATGGCGGCGGAGGGGTCCCTGTCGCAGCCGGCGGTTAAAATCCCGGCCAAGTGAACAATCGGGTCCTGCCTTCCCGACTCTTCTATGAGGGCGGCAATAGCCTGGGCGTCCCTGATGTCCCCCTGACGAAATTCGGCCCTACCCTTCCAGGCTTCGAGCACCCTATCGGGTGGAGACGCATAATCAAAAGCAAGCACCCTTTGGCCCCGGGCAATCAGGGTATCAACCAAAGAGCGGCCAAGGAACCCCCCCGCACCGGTAATGAACACAGCCATTCTGCCTCCTCACGGACTATTGTCCTTCATGAAATATACAAACGATAGATGCTTTCCCAAAACTAACCGAGTTTTGGGAAAAACCCGATAATAATATTATTATACGAAAACAAGGAGAATTTCGCAATATGACGGAGATCGAATTAAAAGCCCGTGTGGAAAACCCGGAGCGATTGAAAACCAGGCTGGAAGCCCTTGCCGTATATAGAGGGGCTTTTGAAAAAGAAGACGCCTACTGGTTTCCCCAAAAACCGGCCCCCGCCATTCCCCCTTCGGGTATAAGGGTCCGCAGAGAAAAAGACGTCTCTCCCGGCGGGGAAAGTTCCGTCATTATACACGTTACCTATAAAGCGAAGGAAGTGCGAAAGGGGATCGAAATAAACGATGAGAGGGAATTTGATGTTTCCCAGGCCAAGGAATTTGAGGATTTAATCGGCCTCCTGGGGTGTGAAAAGGGGATCTCCAAGAAGAAGAAAGGCTGGGCCTATAGCCGCGGAAGAATCAACGCGGAACTATGCGAGGTGGAGGGCCTGGGCTGGTTTATCGAGCTTGAGATCCTCAGTGACAAAAAAGACGGGGAAACCCTGGACGGGGCCGGGAAGGAACTTTTGCTCTTCCTGGGAGACCTGGGAATAGGCGAGGAAGCCCTGGAAAGCCGCTATTATACGGAGATGCTTCGCGCAACAGACTCCTAGAGTCCACGGCTTATGCGGATTTAACGGATTTAGGGAACGATTGCTTCTTAATCCGTGTAATCGGGGGATCAGAATTCCTGTATGCGCCGGTCCTGCCTCCCTCCCTTCCGGCTTAAACAAAGCGGCCTTTTATACTATGCTGAATGTATGTCCTCAACGGGCCTTTCCCTGAAAAAAAGCTGTCCCTGGGCGTACTCCCTCATACCCCGCACAGCCGCCTTGTTTATGCTTCTCTGGCAGCTCAGGTTTCTGGCGGCGGATCTGGCGGATACCCCGGTCTTCGCCGCGGCCCTCCTGGGGGCTTTTACGGCGGCCCTGTTTATCTACCTCAAGGGCTTAAGGCCCCTGCCGGCCCTCTGGGTCATCGCCCTCATCCCCTGGGGGGCGAGGCTTTTTATCGCCCTGCCGCGCCGGCTCCTTCCCTGGCCTGAGGCGGAGCTTCTCTTTGATTCCCTGCTCCTCAATCTGGACCGGAACAACTTCGTGTCCCTCCTCCCCTTTTATTGGACGGCGGCGACCTCCTACTTCAGCCTCAAGTCCCGGCTTTTCCTGCGGGGGGACATCATAGCCGCCGACACCCTTTTCCTGGTGATTTTCAGCATAAGCCCCGCCGCCTCGATCGAAGCCTACCGCTGGCCCGTGCTGATGATCGCCGTCTTCGCCCTCATCCTTTTCCTGCAAATCCTGAGCCTCATCCTGTCGGCCCCCCCGGAATTCAAGGTGGGGAAAAAAGAAAGCGCCGCCGCGGCTCTGGCCTTCTTCGTCATGGTGATTCTCGGCGGGGCCTTCTTTGTCGGGCCTTCCCAGGAAAAGGCGGCGGAACGGGGCGGGGGGCTCCTGGAACCCAAGCTTTTCAGTTTCGATTTTTCCCAGCTTATCAGGCTGGAGCCGGAAATCAGCCTCAACGACGATCTGGTGCTGATAGTCAAAAAAGATACCTACGACGAGCATATTCTCCTCAGGCGCTATACCCTCTCGGGCTACGACGCGAAGCTTGGTTTTTTTCGCCACCAGATCATCGACGAAAAAGCCCACCCCCAGTATCTGCCCGACAGACCCCTCATGCTGCCGGACAGGGACGCCATAAGGGACTACCTGGTCACCGGGCAGGAATACTATCTGGTGAATTTTGATTCCTCAGCCTTCATCGGCATGAATATGCCTGTTGAGGTGGTCCCCTTTGAAACCTGGGACGCTTCTTCCTTTAGTTCCGCCTACGCGGTCCGGAGTTACACCACTTCGACCATGCCCTTCGAGCTCATCGACGCGGTACGGGAGCCGCCTTCCGCGGAAACCCTCGGCATGAGCGGCGAGGAATATGCCTTTTATACCGACTACGGCGGCGATCGGGACATTGCGGACTTCGCTCTCGGGATTACCGGGGGAACCGAATTGTACTGGGCAAAAATACAGGCGCTTTACGATTACCTTAAATACGGCGATTACCGTTACAGCCTCAAGCCGGGCATAGCCCCCGACGGGAATCAGTTAAAACATTTTCTTTTTACCGGCAAAAGGGGGTATTGTTCCTATTACGCCTTCGCCTTTACCGTGCTGCTCCGGTCTTTGGGAATCCCCAGCCGGGTAGCGGCCGGATTTTTCATTGACCCCTCTACCGAGGCTTTTGGTTATTACCCCGTCCGGGCGGATATGGCCCATGCCTGGGTAGAAGTCTGGTTCCCCTCTTACGGCTGGATCGAATACGATCCTACCTCCGAGCAGCTCGCCGAGGGCGAGGAATTCCGCTTTTCTTCGGGAACCCCCTCCGAGCTCTTTGAAAGGCTGATGAAGGAAATTCTTGATAACCATTCCCGCCTCACTCCCAAAGAAGGGGAGGAAAAAAACGAAGCCGGGGATTTGGCGGCCCTGGGAAAGGAAACCCTCAGGTTCCTGCAAAAGAACGGCCCGGTTCTGGTTCCGGCGGTTCTGCTCCTGCTGTTCCTCCTGACCCGCTCCGGTTTCTTCTGGCTTTCCCTGGTAGGGAGCAACCGGCGGAAAAGGGCCTTCTTCCTCTGGGCCCATGCCGGGCGGCGCCTTGCCCTGGGAGGCATAAAAAGACCGGCCTCCCTCGGCGAATCCGAATGGGCCGCCGCCCTGGAGGCGTCTTTGCCCGGCATCTACGCCCTGTACCAGGATTACGCCGAGGCCCGGTTCGCCCCGGATTACGGCCCGGCGGAGCGGCTCGCCATGCGGGAGGATTACCGGCGCTTCGGCCTTTCCTACGGGGCCTTTATCCCCCTGGGGCGGCGGGTCCTCGCCTGGGTCCTGCCTCCCCTGGCGCTGATTCTGCCCGCCGGCAGGGGCAAGAGGGATACCCTGACCGTCCTCCTCCTGGCCGCGGCGTTTCTTGTCCTGGGAGGAGACAGGAGCGCCGCCCAAAACCCGGCGGGGGACGCGGACGCCCTCTATGAGAACGCCCAGGACGCCCAGGAGGCGGAAAACTGGGAGCGGGCGGTAGAATTCTACACCCTGGGGACCAAACTCTATCCCGGGGATATACGCTTCCCCTGGGCCCTGGGGAACCTCTATTATAACCGCCGGTTCTACCGCCTGGCCTGGGACGAATACCGCTCCCTGGAAAGGCTCATACCCCGGGACACGGAGCTCCTGTTCCAACTGTCCCGAACCGCGGGTTATCTGAACGAAGACAGCCTTTCGGCGGGTTACCTGGAAAAATATCTGGCCATCATCCCGGATGACAAAGAGGCCATAGGCAACCTGGGGTGGATGTACTACAAAATCCACCGGCTGGGAGACGGCCGCCGGCTCCTGCTGGACGCCCAGGAACGGATGGGGCCGGACGCGGATTTTTCCATGACCCTGGGCACTATCTATTCCGACCTGTTTGTTTACAACGAGGCGAAGGCCTGGTATCTGGACGCAATCCGGGAAGCCGAATCCACGGGGAACAGGATCTTCGCGGCGGTGGCGCACTACAACCTTTCGATCCTCGAAAGCCGGTTCTACCAATTCAACTTGGCTTACGAGAGGACCAGCGCCTCCCTGGAAGCCCAGGACAGGGCCTCCGGCCGCCTTGCCCAGGGCGAATTGTTCCTCCGCCGGATGGAACTCAGGCAAGCCCTGGAAGAATTCCAGCGGGCCTATGAAATGGACAGTTCCCCCCTTTCCAAGGTGAATCTTGCCCAGGTGTTCCAGATTTGGGGCCGCCTCGATGAGGCAAGGCTTTATGCCGAAGACTGCCTTAAGGCGGGAGACCAGAGCTGGATGCTCAATTACGGCATAGATCCGGTACGCTACAAGCGGGATATCCACGAAATCCTCACGGATATCTATGAGGGCCTGGAAAAAACCGAAGCCTTTGTTCCCCGCAGCGGTTTAGGCGGCACATTCCATTCCCTTTCCCGGCTTGTTTCCTTCCGGTTTAAGGCGGCGGTCCACCGGCAGCTTTTCAGGAAGTACAGCCTCCTGTCGGCGGACGCCTACAGGGCCGGGGACAGGGAGGGGGACTACCATCCGGAGGCCCTGCTCCAGTACTACTATGCCTTCCGGTCCTATCCCCGGCGGGCTCTGGGTTATCTGCGCAGGGCCAGAGCCTTTGAAGAACCTCTCATAGCCCCTTCCTCCGCTTCTTACGATCTGGAAGAAGGAATTCTGCTAAAAAACGCGGAACTCATACGCCGGGGCCTGGAGGCTTTTGACGCCCGATGGGAGCGGGACATGATCGCCCAGGCTTACGGTGAGTTGGCCCAAAAGGGCGGGAAAGACGAGAAGGCCGATGCCGCCGAACGGCTCTTTGCCATCAACAGGGGCGCTTTGAGGCAGAAGGGCATCAGGCTGCAGGCGGCACTGCGGATAAGCGGGGCGGCTCCCCATGCCGAGGCGGTCCTGCGAAAGGCGGCGCGGGAAGCGGGGATCGATACGGCCGGGGGCAGGATTCCCCGCTATACCCTCGCCCTGGAGGCCGGAAACGGCGATATACGCTGCGAGCTTTATGACGAAGGCCGGGGCATTTCGGTTGTTAAGAAAAATCTGCCCCTCAGATCCCTTGCCGCCCAGGATAGAACCGCGTTTTCCCAGGCTCTAGGGGACGCGCTTTTCGGCGGCCTTGAACTAGTACCGTGATTGGACTAAATCTCAGGAAAAGAATTGTAACCGCCCGGTTGACATTGAATGATTTTTAAGGTATATATAAGGACTTACGGGCGGTTAGCTCAGTTGGTGAGAGCACTAGCTTGACATGCTAGGGGTCGTGGGTTCAAGTCCCCCATCGCCCAAATTTCAGGCCCTTCGCATAGCGGGGGGCCTTTTCTTTTCCCGGACTGTTTCCGGGGAGCCTGTGGGAAAGGTAAAACTCCCCGCCTCCATCACGCCGGCAAGTACCGGAAGAAATTTAACCACTGACCACACGTCGAACCGCGAACCTTCGGTTC
>JAISRW010000091.1 GCA_031273405.1 Treponema sp. | reverse complement strand
ACCTTTGCCTGGAAAAGCTATAAGGTGAAAAAGGGCGACTCGGTCTCGAAAATAGCCGCCGCCCATTCCCTTTCCCTGGACGCGGTTATCGCCTCCAACAATATCAGCAACGCCAGGCGGCTCCGGGAAGGCGAAACCCTCAGACTCCCCAACATGAACGGCATTCCCTATGTGGTTAAAGCGGGCGACAGCCTCTCCGGGATTTCCCGCTCCATGGGGGTTCCCATGGAAGCCATCCTGGACGCCAACGATTTGCAGAAGGATATTATCACCGCAGGGCAGGTGATCTTTGTCCCCGGCGCCCGCATGCGCTCGGAGGATCTAAAGCGGGCCCTGGGGGAGCTTTTTATCTATCCCCTCAAAGGGGCAAGGCTCACGTCCCCCTTCGGATGGCGCAACGACCCCATCAGCGGGGCAAGGCGGCACCACGCAGCCATAGATCTGGCGGCGCCCACAGGCGCTACGGTTAGAGCCGCCATGGACGGCAAGGTTTCGTCGGTGGGCTTCAATTCCACCTACGGCAACTACATCATTCTGAGCCACGGAAACGAATACCAGACCATGTACGCTCATCTGAGCCGGGTTTCGGTTAAGCAGGCCGACAGGGTAACCCAGGGGATAAAGATCGGGGAAGTCGGCAGTACCGGCTACAGCACCGGACCCCATCTTCATTTTGCTGTTTATAAAAACGGCAGCGCGGTTAATCCTCTTGATCTTCTTACTTCTTGATATTAAAATATAATTATAAAAGCAACCGGAGGTTTTATGCGTAAGTTGGTTTTCATCCTTATAGCGTTTATCGCTGTAGCTACTTTTATACGCGCCTTTGATAATTCCGGGGATTTAAAAATAAATGTTTCCACGGAAATTTACGAAAAGACGAAGGGCTTTTAACAAAAAATTCATAAATGATTCAAAAGGCTTGCAGGCTCTTTTCATTGTATAGTACACTTGATTTATGGCTTACGAAAAACGGTATCCTGTATTAACCGAAAATTCATCTTTTAGCGAGGTGTTGGATTCCGTCTGCGAGCGCCTTCAGGACAAGCAGATCCAGTACTCCGTGCGGCGCCTCCGGGAGATGGACTTTCGGCTTGAGGGGTTGGAGAAGGAACTGAGCGACTTCCTTCTCCGGAGAAAAAGCCATGCCGGATAAATCCAGGACCGTTTCCTTCAAAAACGAAAATCGGAGAAAGTTCCGTTCGTTTAAGGGGAGATCGCCGTTTCCCGCCATTTTCCTTTTTTTGTTTTTTCTTCTTTCCCTTTCTCCGGCTTGGGGGAAGATAAATTTTTCCGGCCTCGATCTCTCCAGGGACAACAGGCTTCTTTTCCGCGCCGCGTCTTCGGGCAGCGGGGTTGTAACCCAGGATTCTCTCTTTGTTTCCAGCCTTTCGGATTTAAGCATTGTGCAGCTCAGCGCCTTTCCTGAGAAACTAGATCTCCTCGAAAGCGGCCGGACCCTGCAAGTCCGTAACGCCTTCGGGGTTTTTCGGCTCCCGGTTTCAGGCGGCCTCCCCAGGCCGATTCCGGGCTTCGTCTCCTTTGCCGGCGGCGCCCCTGTCCTGGGCGGCAGGGCGGAGGAGCTTGAGGCCTCGCCGGACGGCCGCTGGGTCCTCGCGATAGATCCCGTCAGCCCGGCTTACGGTAACCTGGTGATGATCGATACCCAGTCGGGGGAAAAGGTCCTGGTGGCCTCCCGTGTGGAGAGGCCCGAAAAGATCTTCCCCGCCTGCTGGAGTCCCGATTCCCGGGGCTTTGTCTACGCCAAGGGGAATGAGCTTTACTATTATACGGCCAATTCCGCGGCCATTCAGGTGAACGATAAATTCAGGCTTATCGGAGAAGGAACCCTCAATTCGGTATATTGGGGGCAGGGGGGCGATTTTTTCTATATCCGGGGCTCTACGGTTTACCGTGTCCGGGGGTCCGAGCTTTTTGCGCGGGCTCTTTACGCGGATTTTCTGGAAATCGGTGCGATAGCCGGGAAAATCCCCTTTGAATTTGATCCTGTCTTTGATTCTTTTTGGATAGCCCCGGATGCCGGTTCCGTCATGCTTGCCAAGGACGGGAGAAATATTTTTTACTATCCCCTGGGATTTGACGACTATGATATAAGTTCCGACAATTCCCTGCCCTATCTGGCGGTTCCCCGTTCCTGCTACAATCTCAATTTGCTTTGGTCTCCCGGCGGCGCGGTTACGATCCTTGCCTCCGTCACCGGGGCCGCGGCGGAGGCGGCCGTTATGGCATGGCGGCTTGATGCCGCCAGGGCTAGCGCGGGGTTTCAGGCCGTGACCGTTTCCTCCGGCTTTGGCGCGAGCCTTTCCCCCGACGGGACCAGGGCGCTCATCTGGGGACAGGAAGGGGCGGTTCTCTATGATTACACCAACTGGAGAATTCTTGAAACCTTGAGCCGCCGGCCCGTTTACGCCTGCCTATGGGCGGGTCTAAACGAATTCATCATAGGCGACGGCAGCCGCATAGAGAGGGTAGTGCTTGAGGGAGAAAGGGCCGGCAGGCGGGACATAATATGCCTCTCCTCGGCGGAGGAATTCGCTTTTGAGGATCAGACCCCTCCCGGCGGCGGCGCCCGGATTCTGGCAAAAAACAACGGCGTATGGTTTGTCACCGACGAGAAGAGCCCCTGGGTGCCCGTCTCCGCTCCGGTTCCCAAGGCCGCTTCCCAGCTTTCTTCCCGGTACAGGGTTTACCTGGAAAGCCAGAACTCGGGGCCTTACGAGAACCTGCCCATGATCCGCAATATCCTTTCGGTGGGGACCACCGCCCTTTTGCCGAAGGCTGATTACCAGGGCCTCCGCGCCGGCCGGCAGGAGATCAGCCTTTGTTTTGATCTCTACGACAACGCCGAAGGGCTGCCCTGGGTTCTTGAGGCTCTGGACCGTTTCGGCGCGAAGGCGACGTTCTTCCTGAACGGGGAATTTATCCGCCGCCATCCCGGCGCGGCCAGGGATATTGCCGCCGCCGGCCACGAGGCGGCTTCCATGTTTTTCGCCCCTCTGGATCTTTCCGACTCCCGGTACAACATAACCGAAGATTTCATCGCCAGGGGGCTTGCCCGGAACGAGGATGAATTCTTCCAGGCCGCCGGCGCGGAGTTGGGGCTTCTGTGGCACGCCCCCTATTACGTCCATTCCTCCGACATTACCGCCGCCGCCACCCACGCAGGCTATACCACCGTCACCAGGGACTTTGATCCCCTGGACTGGATAAACAAGGAAGAAGCCCAAAGGCTGGGCCTGGTCCAGCCTCCCGCCTCCGAGATAGTTGACCATATCATAGAGGCCAAAAAGCCGCTTTCCGTCATCCCCATAAGGCTGGGGCTGCTTAACGGCGGCAGGAAGGACTATCTTTTCAGCAGAATCAACGTGCTTTTGGACGCTCTGACCCGGGAAGGCTGGTCGATAATCCCCGTATCGGCCCTCATGGAACGCCGCCGGTAACCGCGGACGCTGTGGGCTTTTGTTCGCGGTTCGCGGCTCGATCTACGGTCCATGGTTAAAAGAAAAGCGAGCGGCTTTCCCAAAACTGAAGTTTTGGGAAAGCCGCTCGCTTTTTGTACTACCTATCCGGTTGTTGAGCTCCGGCCGCGGGTTAATGGGAACCGGTAAACAAGCCTACAAGGGAACGCCGCGTCCAGGGCCAGTTCCTCTTTTTTGCACCCGGACGCAGGGCGATGGTGACATCCACGGCGGCTGTGGAAAGCAGACCCGGTTCGAGGCCGAGTTCCTTGCCGTAGTAAGCCAGATCGATCTCCAGGGGGCCCAGGTCGAAACCAAAGCCGAAGCTGGGCAGCATTTCGTTCATGCCGATGCGCAGCATGAACATATCGTAGAGGGAAACTTGAAAGCCCGCGCCCATGTCGAGGAGGGTGTTACGCTTTTGGTAATCATCCTGCTGGAAGGCGTTGACTATGTCCCGCCAGTCAAAGGCCAGGGTAAAACCCATGTTCGCCAGGAAACCGGGGGCGGTTTTCCAGAACCGGCCGATTTTAAAATCGTAGGCCAGCCCCGCGTTTATCGTAAAGGGCACATAGTAGGTTTCGTCATCCTCCCCTGTAATGGTGCTAACCACGACGCCCCGGGTAAAAATATCGTCAAAGGTGACTCCCGCCCTCAGCCCTATATCCCAGCGATAGAGAAGGCCCAGATTAACGCCGGCGCCCGCTATTACGGGGACGGCTATGGTATCAAGGATATCGTCATTATCCATCAGCTCCAGGATATCCACCTTCTCCCGGCCAATAACCCGGACAAAGGGCTTCGCGGTGACGCCTACGTCCACATCGTGGGCTTCGGTGTCGAGAATCCTAAAGGCAAACCCCACGGGCAGTATCACATCGGCGTATACGTTGAGGTCCACATGGGTGCCGATAATGTTGGGGTTTACGAAGATGCGATCCCAGAGGCCGAAGCCGAAGCCGTCGGCTACCCAGGCAAAGGAAAGGGGGAATTCCCTGAGGTCAAAGCCCAGGGGTATTTTTCCTTTTTGTTTGCTGAGAATATCCGCCTCGTCTCCCAGGGTGCTCATATCGCCGCCCGCGGCGTCCTGAAAGGGGCCGATGAGGCCGAAGGTGGTCTGGGGATTGAGCAGGGTCGGAGAAAGGGCGAAGAAACTCCGCTGCTCCACCCGCATGATGGCCGCGGGGTTTACCAGGAGGGCGAACACATTGTCCGTATAGGCAACATGGCTGCCGCCCATGCCGTTGCTCTTGGCTGTGGGTATGGCGAATTGAGGCATGGCTTTGTTTTCCGCAAAAGCCGGGGCGGCAAAGCATATGACCCAGAGGGTCGCGCAAAATAGTACTGTTCTTTTCATGGCTTCCTTATAGTACCGTGATGGTTTAGATTAGTTGGTTATAACCCAAAAGCTTCTTTAATGGCCTTGGTGACGGGGTTATTTTCAAATTTACCGGTTGTATCCTGGGCGATAAGGTTGAGATATGCCGCAAGGGCTACGGCCTCATCGCTTGGGGTGCCGCCGTTGTCTGTTTCGATTTTGACTGCTCCTTCATCGACTGTAAGACCAATGTCTAGGTCGTCATACTCATCTAATTCCACCTCGGCGAAATTAGCGTCAACAACGGCCAGGGCCAGCACCAGTACGGCCTGAGCCGCATCGGAAGGAGTTACGGCGGCGGCATAGGCGGCATCAAATTCAGGGGTGGCGCCATCGTTGCTGCTCAAACCGCCGCCGACCATCTCGGCAATATCCGCGGCGGCTTTGGCGCCGTTGTTGCTTTTAAAGCTGTTCTGAACATCGCTGAGGAGGCCCTTTACGGCGCCTTCATCTTCGTTATCTATGCTGCTGAGGGCGGAACTGGCGTTGGTGAGGATAGAAGTACCCAGCCCCGAAGCCTCCACCGCAAGCTTCACCCCGGCGGTCTGGAACTTCACCTTGTCCGCCGGGTTCAAGGCCCCGCTGTTGAGTTCCTTCTTGATTTTTTCGGTGAGGGCGTCGGCCAGTTCCGGGTTGCCCACCGCGGCATCAAGCCAGGAATCCAAATTCGACGCGGACAGTTTGATTTTGGACGGATCGTAGTCACGCGGCGACCCCCAGGAAGAACTGAAAAATTCATCGCAGGACGAAAGAATCAGCGCCCCCAACAGCAAGGTCAGGATCGGCGCGGATATAAGCTTTCTTGACATAATAACTCCTTGATAAACGAATGATGAAGCAGTTCCATCGGACCGAGGTCCGCAAGGTCGGATTTGGAACCGGCTCAAGAACCACATTCATTAGTGTACCGCTCGTTAAAGCAAAAATCAAGTATTTAAATGTATATATCCGTCAAACCGCTATGGAGCTCATACCGGAGGAAAAAACCGCCCCCGCAACCCGCGGGGACTCCCCGGCAACCGCCGAGGGCCTCCCGGAAACCGCTGAGAGCCTCCGGGAAACCGCTGAGGGCCTCCCGGAAACCGCTGAGAGCCTCCGGGAAACCGCTGAGACCCTCCCGGAAACCGCTGAGACCCTCCGGGAAACCGCTGAGGGCCTCCCGGAAACCGCCGAGAGCCTCCGGGAAACCGCCGAGAGCCTCCGGGAAACCGCTGAGAGCCTCCGGGAAACCGCGAGGACCTAAACTTCGCCCCCGGCTTCCGTTTTCATCGTTTCCCTATCCATTGGGGGGAGGCGAACTTGGTCTCGGCCAGGGAGAGGGCCCTGGCTTCCTCGA
>JAISRW010000143.1 GCA_031273405.1 Treponema sp. | reverse complement strand
GGCCGCTTTTCAGCATGTGGTGAAACCTTTCTATCTTCCACGGTTGTACATAATACCGTACCTTCTCCAACGCCTGTTCAACGCTATTCACTTCATCGTTGATCATCAGAAACCGTTCTATAGGCTCAAGGCCTTTAGGCGGATGTTCTTCTTTCACGTAAATGACATGCGCGTGTATTGATTGCGGCAGTTCTGTATGGCCTTGCAAAACAACTCATACACGTCCCCTTCCCGGCCGCATACCTGTCCCTTCAGGGATGTTTCCGCTCACCGTCTCCATGGTCTCAAGCCGGCGGTTGCTTTCTTTTCCTTCTATAGGCCGGTTCTTTTGCTGTTCCCGCGTCGGCGTCCCGTTTCGCGGCTCCGGCCGGTGATAACCCATTTGATCCAACGCGCCGGGTACCGGTCCGTTCGGCGTCACCGCAAGGCAGGTGTGTATATTCACTCCCGTCGTTTTGCCGCTGATGTAACCGTTACCTGCCATAAATATCATAGTTTTAAAAAAAAATGAAAATTTATGGGTCAAGTTTAGCCTTCAGGGCGGGGTTGTTGATTCCGCCATTTCCACCCGGTTGCGGCCGTTTTCTTTGGCTTTGCGGAGGGCGCGGTCGGCGAGGAGGAAGAGGCTTTCCCGGGTGTTGGTATGGGTGGGGGCGACGGCGATCCCTATGCTGGTGCGGATGCCGATCTCGACTTTTTCTACCACATCGGGGCTTTTGGGCACCGGCACCTTCCGGCCGGCGACGGTCTCGCGGATCCGCTCGGCAATGTGCCTGGCTTCCTCGGCGCCCGTGTCGGGGAGGAGGACGGCGAATTCGTCCCCCGAAAGGCGGGCGCAGATGTCGCCGGCTCTGGTGAGGGTGCGGAGGATCTCCGCCATCACCATAAACACCTGATCCCCCGCGGGGGGGCCGTGGCGCTCGTTAATCTCGTGGACTTTGTCCAGATCCATCATCAGCAGGGACATGGTCCTGAGCCCTACCGAACCCTGTTCGAAGCGGTCTCTGACGGAATCTTCGAGGAAGCGGCGGTTATAGAGGCCGGTAAGCTCGTCGGTCACGGCCCGGCGGCGGGCGGATTCGCCCCACCGGGTAAGATCCGACAGGTTCCTGGAGGATTGATCCAGCCAGACATTCTGCTCCTTGCCGATGGCCTTGAGCATCTTAATCCCTATCACGGGATGCTCAAAAACGATGCGGTAAAAATCAATCCCCTGGAGGATCATTATGTCGGTGTCCTCTTTGGCGGTGATGGTGGCGGAACGGGGCTCGTTGGCGATAATCGACATTTCGCCGAAGAAATCGCCCGGCTTGATTTCAAAAAGCCAGCGCTGGGTTCCGTCGGACTGGCTCACGCAGGCGCCGAGTTTTCCCGAAAGGAGGATGAACATATCTTCCCCTTTGTCGCCTTCTTTAAACACGACGGAACCCTTTTTCACCATGAAGTGTTCCAGTAAGGCGGTGACGGCGTTGAATTCCGGATCGCTCATAGAGGCGAAGAGGGGGGACTGCTTCAGAACGGGGTCGACGGCGAGAGCTAAAAGCGCCTTTTTGCTGTTGTCTTTTGCTTCACTCATGAATTTTCCTCCCCGGGAAACCGGATCACCCGGTTTCCGCCCTGCTTCCAGGATTCCAGCAGCAGATCGTAGCAGCCCTGATAGAGGGAATCCCAGGCTAGAGCATCCTGGGGCCAGACCCCCCAGACCACCGTCCCGGTAAAGGAAAAGGCCGGAACATCCTCCAGGGCGGGAACCGGCGGCAGTTTGGCTACGGATTCCAGCAGGGTTTCGGCCAGGGATTCCGCCAGGGCGGCGTCGCACTTGTTGACCAGGATGCCGGTTTCGTTGCTTTTAAAGCGCAGGGGCCAGCCTCTGCCCAGCCTGCGGGTTATGTTCCGCAGTATCATGGCGATGCGCACCATGGCTTCGTCGCCGGCGTCGTGGCCCCGGGAATCTACCAATGTCTTGAACCGGTCCGGTTTGAGCATGATCAGGGCGGTGGGATCTTCCAGGAGCCGGTTGATTTCATCGTTGAGGAAGGTCTGCTTCCAGAGGCCCGTGCCGGGGTCTTCGTAGGCCTTGCGCTGGAGATCCTGAATCCAGGACATGTTTTTGATGATGATTTTACGGGTGGTTTTTATCCGGTTGGTGGTCATTACAATGGAATTGAGCAGGATTTTCGACACAACCAGAGGGGACTCCAGGGCAAGGTTATCCATGTCCAGACCGTAGCCCGGGAACATGATCAGCGTCGAGTCTTCCGCCGCCTCAGCGTAAGCGTCGTAATCGGCGCCCCTGGCAAAGTCGAAGTCGCCGATAATATCCCCCGAGGCAAACCGGGCCACCTCGGTTTCGGAGCGATTTTTATATACCCGCACGGCCCCTTCCAGGAGCAGATAAAAGCGATCCGCCCTCTGGCCCGGAAAAAAGAGGACGGCTCCCCGGCGGAGTTGAAACACTCCCGAACGGGAAACCACAAAACTATGCTCCTTAGCCAGAAGGGTGGAAAATAAATCGGCCTTTAATATAAGCGAAAGATCCTGCGCGTATTTAAGGCTGGTTTTCTCCATGGTTACCTCTTGATACCGGAGTTGATTTCACCCTCCGGTATTCTGATACTTTGGAATCGCCTCAGTGGTTTTTATCAATAGAGCTTTTCCCAAAATTCGGTTGGTTTTGGGAAAGCCTCGATAGTATAGTATACCCAAATATACCCACAAAAAGTATACCCGCAAAAAAGGAAAAAAACAATGTTCCGTATTGCCTGCGCAGCAGCTTTACTTTTAGGTTGCCCTCTTCTTTAATAACCACGAAAGACACGTCGGACCAAAGGTCCGCAGACCAAAGGTCCGCAGGCACTAAAAAAGAGAGGCAAAGATAAAAATTAGGAACAAAATTTTCGTGGTTAACCTAAAAGTAAAACTGCCGCCGTCGAAGCACCCGCTCTTGACGAGGGAAAGAAAGCTTCCTTACAATCAAATTATGCAGTTCGATCTGACCGAAGCCCTTATCGAGGACATTCTTTTTTCCATGGAAGATCAGGAGAGTAACTTTTATCTTGATACCCAGAAAGGGATTGTTACCGGCGGCGAAGATTTTGAAGACAAAAACCGTGATTCGGCTCCCGAGGGCCGCTATATTTCCCTTCCCGAGTGGGATTCTTCCAGCGGTTTCCGGCTGATGGAACGTTTCGCGGCGGCTTGCAGAAGCCCGATTATCAGGGACGAGCTTTCTTCCGCCCTGAACCGGGGGAGGGGGGTGTTCCGGGCTTTTAAGGATGTCCTCACCGGGCGCCCGGAAGTGGAGAAGCTTTGGTTCGTCTACAAAGAGCGGGAGATGAAGCGGGAGATCCTCCGCTGGTACAACGCCCTCAGGGAAGAGTGGGGGCTGGAAAAGATCGGCCTTGAGCCGGAAGACACAGAGGATCTCATACTGGAAGATTTCCGCTTTCGGGAATTGCGGGACGAGGATATGCCCATGGTAAAAGAGCTGCACCGGCTCTGCCTGGGGGAAAACCTGAGTTGGATGGCCGAAAACAGAATCCTCGCGGAAGAAGCCGGGGAGGACGAAGCGCCTACCGCCGCGGCGGAGCAAACGGCCCTGGCGGCTGAAACCGGGAACGGCGAGTTTGCCGGCTATATTTCGGCGGTCCCCAGGGGAAGCTCCCTCCGCATACAGGCCCTGGAGCTAAAGCCGGAATACCGGGGCATGGGCATAGGCGAAGCCCTCCTGGTAAAGCTGCTCGAAAAAACGGAGGACGACAAAGTCTCCCAGGTCCTTTTCGATCTCCCCATTGCCGCCGAGGACTTTTCGCGGGTCCTTATCCGCGAAGGCTTTAAGCCCTATATGACAAAATACAGCCTCAGGCTTCAGGACCGGCGTCTTTCCTGACTCAGGAATTTAACCCCAGACCCCCCGGACAAGGGACCGGAAAAGCCGGGACCTTTCGTTTTAAGAAACGGGGAAGCGGTAGCCGGTTTTAAAGTCCACAAGGTTTTCAAGCTTTTCGCCTTTGACAAACCGGGCGGCGTTTTTAAGGTTTAAGTCCATCATATAGGCGCCGGTCTGGGACATATTGCGGCCCCCTGATATATGGGGAGTGATGACCGCGTTGCCGATCTTCCAGAGCCGGTGTTCGGGCGGGAGGGGTTCCGGGTCCGTCACGTCCAGGCCCGCGCCGTCCAGGGCGCCCGATTCGAGGGCGTCGCAGAGGGCCTCGGTATCGACAGCCGAGCCCCGGCCTCCGTTAAGGATGATCGCCCCTTTCTTCATCTTTGCCAGTCTTTCGCGGTTAAAAAGGCCCACGCTATCCTTTGTCCCCGGAAGCATGAGGCATACAATATCGGCCCTGGGCAGGAGCTCATCAAGCTTATCCGCCTGGTACTGCTCGTCCACATAGTCCGGTTTGGCCTGGGCTGTGCGGCGGAGGCCGATCACATAGGCCCCCAGGCCTTTCATCCTCCAGGCATAGCCGGAACCGAGGTCTCCCAAACCGACAACCAGGACCACCGCCCCCTGTACGCTCTTAACCATCCCCCGGCCCTGCCAGCGGCCCGCCGCCTGTTCATCCCGGTAAAGGTGGAGCTTCTTTGCGATCTCAAGGGTCATAGCCGTCATGTGCTCGGACACCGCGTGGCCATAGACGCCGGAAGCGTTGGTGAGGAGGATCCCCGGCCCAAGCCGGCCGCCGGTGTAGTTATCGGAACCTGCCGACTGAAGCTGGAGCCATTTAAGCCGGGGACAGCGGCGCAGCAAATCCGCAGGAGGGTTCCCGAAGATAATCGCCGTATAGGCGGCGGCCGCCTCGTCCACGGCGGCGCTGTCAAGGTTGAAGGGATCGGCGCTCTCCATAAAAAGCACGTCATAATTTACCAGAATCGAAGAGAGCTTTTTCCGGAAATCTTCGTCGGTCTGAAAGAGAATCAATGCCTTATCCATTATTCACTCCTGCTGGTTACCTATAGGGGGCTGCCGCCCGGGGACTAACGTCCCTCTTCGCTCCCACGCATATCTTACACAAAAGGCCGGCTCGTTGGGAAGGGATTAAACTTGACCCCTCGATCATAAACATCTATCCCCTCGGCTTTTTTGAGCTTTCCCACCATAAAGTAGGTAAAGGGGGTTACGGCGGTTTCGATAAAACATTTGAGTATATAATTGGTAAAAACCAGGGTAAAGAAAAGTTCCCAGCCAAAAACCCCGGTAAGGCTGGCTATAAGGACGAAAACCAGGCTGTCCAGCAGTTCGCCCACCAGCGTGCTGCCTATGGTCCTGACCCAGAGAAAACGGCCTTTCATCAGGACCTTCATCCGGGAGAGGACCATGGAATTGGAAAATTCCCCGACCCAGTAACCCGCGAGGCTTGCCAGGGCTATGCCGCCGCCGCTCATGCCGCCGAGAATGGCGTCGTAGGCGGCGCTGCCGGCGTAATGCTCCCAGGCGGCTTCCCCGGGGAGGAGGCGCAGGAGGAAAAAAACCAGCGACGACAGGGCGAGGGCGGTAAAGCCCGTCCAGATTACCCGGCGGGAAGCGCGGAAGCCGTAGACCTCGGTAAGAATATCCCCAAAGACATAGGAAATCGGGAAAACCAGGGTCCCGCCGTCAAAGGCCAGGGGCAGCCCAAAAAGGGAAACGCCCAAATCGATGATTTTGGCGGAAGAGGCAACATTGCTGATGATAAGAACGGCCACAAAACCGGCCGTTACCACATCTAAATACCGAAAACGGGAAACATCGGATGCACGGGAAGGCATGTAACGTATCCCCCTTTTTTCAGAACAACCACAACAAAACGAACTATGCCCACTTGATAAAGCCTGACCGGTAGGAGTGCACCAGGGCTTCATGCTTCGGCAGTATCCGAATCGTATGGCCCTGGTATCCCGTATCGGCGCATTCTATCCTTACCTGATAGATAAAAACATCACCTTCCTGACCAACAGCCTTCATCTCCGCGCGGCGGGCGTTTTCGATATGGTTCCCCAGATTTGAAATCCGCCCGTGGTAAAGCTCTACCAGTATCTCGCCGGGTGTAAGGGGCCCAAGTTCTATCCGGGCGTTGACCGTCAGGGAATCGCCCCGCTGCATCACCGGCTTGGCGTTGGAATCAATCGAAATGATTTTTAGATTATCCCAGGCCTGACGCAGTTTGCTCAGATAGGCGGCCAGGGCTTTGGATTCGGCATAATCGTCTTTGACAATGCGCCGGTAGTTTTTAAGGGCGGGGAAGTAAAACTTGTTGGAATAATCCATAAGCATACGGTGGCTCGACATGGACTGGCCTATCTGCTTCATGCAGTTTTTCATCCGCCGTATCCATTCACGGGGAAGGCCGTCACGGCCGCGCTGATAGAAGAGGGGGATGATTTCCCGCTCCAGGAGATCGTACAGGGCCTTGCTCTCTATTTCGTCCTGGAGGTTGGTATCCTCGTACTCTTCCCCCCGTCCTATGGCCCAGCCCACTTCGGGGTTATAGGCTTCGTCCCACCAGCCGTCCAGAATCGAACAATTCAAAACCCCGTTCATGGCCGCCTTCATGCCGCTGGTTCCCGAAGCCTCCATGGGCCGGCGGGGGGTATTGAGCCAGAGATCCGCCCCGGACGTAAGATAATGGGCCATGGACATATCGTAGTTTTCCAGGAAGACGATGCGGCTTTCCACGTCGTTTTGTTCCGCGAAATGCACGATGCTCCGGATGAGCTCTTTTCCGGGCATATCCATGGGATGGGCCTTGCCGGCAAAGATGAGCTGGATGGGCCGTTCCGTGTCCTTCAGGAGCCTGAGCAGTCTTTCGGGGTCCCTGAGCAGGAGATTGCCCCGCTTGTAGGTGGCAAAACGGCGGGCAAACGCCAGGGTGAGGGTATAGGGAGAGAGGGCGTCTTCGGCCTGGGCGATGCGGCGTTCCACCGCGCCGTTCCGTTTAAGGTTCTGCCTGATCCGATCCCGGGCAAAGGCCACCAGCCGTTCGCGCCGGCGCTCGTGGGTGCGCCAGAGTTCTTCGTCGGAGATCCGGTCCATGCGGTTCCAGATCGAAAGATCCGTAGGCTCCTCAACAAAATGAGGGCCGAAATAGCGATCCAAAAGCTCGCTCATGTTGCTGGAGACCCAGGTCCGGGGATGAACCCCGTTGGTCACATGGCTTATGGGGATTTCGCTCAGCGGGAGGCCGGGCCAAAGCCCCTGCCACATCTTCCGGGAAACCACCCCGTGGAGCGCCGCGACCCCGTTGGCATAGGCCGCAAATTTGAGGGCCAGAACGGTCATGCAGAAGGGCTCGCTGTCGTCATACGGCCGCTCCCGCCCCAGGCTGAGGAAATCCTTCCAGGCCACGCCGAGGATTTGCGGCCAGCCGCGGAAATACTTTTCCATGAGGCCGATGTCGAAACGCTCGTTCCCCGCGGGAACCGGGGTATGGGTCGTAAAAATATTGGTAGGCCACACCGCCTCCCGGGCTTCGTCAAAATTAAAATGCTTCTCCGCCATGAGTTCCCGGATTCTCTCCAGCCCAAGGAAGGCCGAGTGGCCTTCGTTCATGTGGGTGGCCGCCGGGTTGATCCCCAGGGCGCGCAGGGCGCGGATGCCGCCTATCCCCAGGAGGATCTCCTGCTGGATGCGGGTCTCCTTGTCGCCGCCGTAGAGGGCCGCGGTAACATTCCGTATATCCAGGGCGTTTTCCTGGATGTTCGTGTCCAGGAGGTACAATGAACTGCGGCCGACCCTGACTTCCCAAATCTGGGCGGCAGCCTGGCGGCCCGCCATATCCACCGTGATCTTTATGGGGCTGCCGTCTTTGCCCGTTTTAAGCTCCACCGGCATATTGTACCAGTCGTTTTCGGGATAACTCTCCTGCTGGAACCCGTCGGCGTTGAGGTACTGCCTAAAATAGCCCTGCCGATAAAGCAGCCCGACCCCTACCAGGGGGAGCCCCATGTCCGAGGAGGTCTTCATGTGATCCCCCGAGAGGATCCCAAGGCCGCCTGAATAAATGGGGAGGGATACATCCATGCCGTATTCCATAGAAAAATAGGCCACGACGTCTTTTTTCGGCCCCCTATACCAGGTCTCGCCTTTTTTATAGCTCAGGAACTTGGAGTATACTTCTTTAAGGGCCGCAAGATACGAATCATCCTGGGCCGCTTCGGTAAGCCTTTCCTGGCTCACCATACCCAGGACCCGCA
>JAISRW010000125.1 GCA_031273405.1 Treponema sp. | reverse complement strand
CCGGACCCTTCGGGTATCCTTATCTATTCCTGCATCTCCCGGGGTATGACCCTGGGAAGCGAACTCCTGGCCGAAATGGCCCTGGTACGGGAAAAAACAGGCGGTAAAATCCCGGTGCTCCAGGCTTTTTCAGGGGGCGAAATATGCCCTACCCGGATCAACGAGGCTTCGGCCATCAACCGCTTCCATAACAATACGTTCATTCTCTGTGTTTTTTAGGCAGGGAGGAACACGGTGGCATCTTTTGATGAAGCTAAGGCTCTCCCGGAGGAGATTAAGGAGCTTAAACTCCAAAATACCAAACTCGCCCGGGAACTAAGGATCACCAGGGAATATCTGGACAAAGTTACCCGCACGGTAGAAGCCAAGGAAACCCTGGGCAAGGTCCTTACCGCGGCCAACGTGAAGCAGAAAGCTTATACGACCATGCTCCTGGAAAGCTGCCCCAATGTCATCCTCCTCCTGGACGATAACGGACGGCTGGTGCTGGGTACAAAAATGTTTCTTACCCTTACGGGCATCCCGAATTTCGACTATGTCAGGAACAAAACCTGGGAAGAAATCTTTTCCAAATACCTCTCCCCGGAAGAACTGGAAGAATGGAAAGATATACTGAACTTGGTAACCAGGGAACAGAAGATGCATACCCTGCATAAATGGATAGACTTCCGGGGCGGCGGGGAAAGTCGTTACTATTCGGTGGAATTCACGGGGATAGGCGGGACCCAGGGAAGCGACGCGGGGATAGGCATCCTGGCGGTGTTTCTGGATCTTACCGACATCATGCTGGAAAAGCAGAAGGCCGAGGCGGCGAATACCGCCAAGTCTGATTTTCTGGCGGTCATGTCCCACGAGATCAGAACCCCGATGAACGCCATCCTCGGGCTGAACGAGATTTTAAGCCGTACAGCGCTCACCGATATTCAGAGCAAATACCTCAGGGATATAAGAAAATCCGCCAAGTCCCTTTTGACCATCATAAACGATATTCTGGACTTCTCCAAAATCGAGGCCGGGAAGCTGGAGATCATCGACTCCGATTACAATCTCCATGCTCTGCTGGATAATCTTCATTCCATGTTCAAGATACTCTTCGAGGGGAAAAACCTGGGACTGCGTTTTACCATAGCGTCGAATCTTCCCGAGCAGGTCTACGGCGACGAAAACCGGACCCGCCAGGTTCTGACCAACCTCCTCTCCAACGCCCTGAAATACACCCCGGAAGGCCATGTTGAGTTTAACGCCTTCCTGGTTCCGGGGGACGAAAACCACGCTCAGGGCATGCTCCGTTTCGATGTAAAGGATACAGGCATCGGCATCCGCAGCGAGGATAAGGAAAAACTCTTCAAGCCCTTTGAGCAACTGGACACCCGGAAAAACCGCAACGTTGTGGGTACCGGCCTCGGGCTGGCTATCTGCTACAGGCTTTGCCGGCTCATGGGAGGAAGCCTCGGCCTCGAAAGCGAATACGGCAAGGGTTCGGTTTTTTCCGTAACCATTCCAAATGTCCCCGCCTCCGGTAAGGGAGCCGCCCCCCAGGAAGAAGCGGGAGACTTCACCGCCCCGGAGGCAAGTATCCTGGTGGTGGATGACATAGAAATCAACCTGGAGGTCTGCGCCGCCATGCTTGCCGCCTTTGACATAAGCGCGGATTTGGCCCAGAGCGGCAGGAACGCTGTGGAACTGGCGGAGCGGAAAAATTACGACATTATCTTTATGGATCACATGATGCCCGAAATGGACGGACTTGAAGCCGCCGCCCTGATCCGCAGCCTCGGGGGACATTATGCCGAAAGCCCCATTATCGCCCTTACCGCCAATGTGGTTGACGGCGCCGAGCAGATGTTCGTTGAGCATAAGTTCAGCGGGCTCCTCTCCAAGCCCATCGAATTCTCGTCCCTCGCCCAATGCCTCCGCCGTCGGCTTCCACCCAAGCTGATAAAAGAAAAGTAACCGCGTCCCGAAAATTTTAACCACAGACCACACGGACACTGCGGCAGGAACCTCTTCTCCGCAGACCCCGCCGATCCCGGCCGCGATGAAGAGACGGCCAGGGCTAATCTTGATCCATAACTCTATGACTGATTACATGTTTCAGGAATTTCTAACCGCAAAGTCGAATCGAACCGCGAATCGCAAACCTTCGGTTCGATGGTTCGCAGTCGACTTCGCGGTTTATATTCTTCATGTTTATTTGTGGGTCAAGTTTAGGGCTAGGGAAGGGAAGACGGCGGCGAAGGAGGAGGAGAACGAAAAATACTCCGTTTTTTTCATGGACGCCGATGTGCTCATTCACGACAGCCGGTACACCGCCGTCGAATTTGAGAAACATCCCGGCTGGGGTCATTCCGGCTATGACTACAGCATCGGCGCCGCCGAGAAAACGGGAGTCAAAGAACTTGTCTTTTTTCATCACGATCCCGGCCTGACCGGCGCAGAACTTGCGGGGTTCGAAAAACATTACAGGGAAAGACCGACAGTGATAGCGTGAGCGGCGGCGAATCAGCTTTTCAGCAGGGTCTCAAAGGCGGCGATTATTCTGGGATTATTCCAGTTGAGGCTTCCCGCCACCTTAAGAATTATCTTTCCGCTCCTGTCAACGATATAGGTTGTTGGAATGGCCGTAATGCCGTAATAATTACTGACCTCCCCCGACTCATCCAGGGCGGCGGAGAAACTAAACCTGTTCCTCCTCATAAATGCCGATACGTCCCGGGATTCTTCCTGGCAGTCCACCGCCAGGATCTCAAGCCCCTGGCTCTTAAAGCGCTGGTAGAGGCTTTCGATAGACGGCATCTCCTGGCGGCAGGGCGGGCACCAGGTGGCCCAAAAGTTGAGGAAGACCACTTTGCCTTTGAGGTCCGACAGCTTTTGGCTTGTCCCGTTCAGCAGGGGCAGGGTAAAGTCGATAGGGTCTATCTTTTCCCCGGAAAGCGGAAGGCCGGCTCCGGCAAAAGCCTTTACCACAGGGTCCGGAACCGTCTCGGCTCGGGCGCTTCCGGGCCGCATAAAAACCGCCGTGCCTACCAATGCAATAAGGATCGCGTATCTTTTCATAATCGTACCCCCGCCGCCGGACAAGCGGCTTATCCTCCAAAACCTGACATTCTGAATCTGCTGTAACTGCTCAGGAGGGTTAAAGCCCCTTGGGACTAAAGTCCCTTGGCCGAAAACGCCTCCATTACGCCGGTTTACACTATCCCCCGCAGTCGACCGAGTAGCTGCCAATCTGCCTCAAATCTAGCATATATTTTTTAAAAATTCCAGGGTCAATTTTGACATTAGAGTTGTTCGGAAATTTCAGGTTCTGAATAACTTCCATTAAAAAACGGCAATTTCGCAGCCTTTGGCGAGAAATTGCAAGACGTGTGAGAGAACCAACCGGGTTCTCTCACACGTCTATTATAGAAAAGGTTTCCTGTTCTCCGCGCTAGGAGCCTGTGGGACTTGTAGGTTTTTGTGACTTTTTTAGCAAAAAAAGCCATAAAAAGCACAATTAATGGGCTCCTTTGGGAGTTTGCAAATTTATATGATTTTGGGGCAAAGCCCCACAAACTCCTAGGAGCCTGTTGCGCTTGTAGGTTTTTGTGACTTTTTTTAACAAAAAAGTCACAAAAACCACGATTATTGGGCATCCGCGAACCAAAGGTTCGAACGCAGTTTGTAAGGTAAATCGAACCGTAGGTTCGTAATCGCCTTACAGGCGATTTTTGGAGGTTTCATGCGCGAAGCGCAACAAACTGCTAG